>NZ_JAJSLU010000006.1:283768-311348 GCF_023063025.1 Pseudomonas sp. YL2
TTGCTCGCGAAGGCGTCCGGTCAGTCGACAGGTTGCTGACTGGCACGCCGCCTTCGCGAGCAAGCCCGCTCCCACATTAGGGGATCCGTGGTGTGGCACATCAAATGTAACGTCTCTGCGTTGGTGATTTGGCAATCGCGGCGTTAAGGTCGGGGCTGCTCTGACTCAATGGATTGAGGGAACGCGCCATGGAAGCATCGATCTGCATCTGCCCGGCGAAACCTGCCGACGCCGGCATCATCAGTCGCATCATCGAGCGATCGATTCGCGTCGGTTGTGCGCTCGAACACCGCAACGATCCGCAACTGGTCAGCCGCTGGATCGGCCGACAATCTGCCGACGTCATCAGCGCGCACCTTGCCGACGCGCATTGCTACCTGAATATCGCCTTGTTGCAGGACAAACCGGTGGGTGTCGGCATGGCCACGGCCAGCGGTGAGATAGGCTTTTGTCATGTGCAGCCGGAATGGTTTCGCCGTGGCGCAGGGCGCGCCCTGATGACCGACCTTGAAGGCTGGCTGCGGATTCGTGGTGTGCCGCAGGCGCGCATCGCCAGCACACGTAGCGGCGCGGCTTTTTATCGGCATCTGGGCTACTGCGATGCAGTGCCACGCGCGAGCGATCAGGGCTTGCACCGCGTTACGCTGCACAAGCTGCTGCCATTGCCTGGCTGACATCTCGATCAAGGGTCTAAATCCTCGCCCCGCTTAAGCGTTTCCAGAACAGGAAAACCTGCATGTGCGCCCCGCGACCGGAACGCGCACCTGTGCGGTGTGCTGTTTTGGTCACTATCCATAGCGTATTGAGGGGTCGAGAGATGTCAGTCGCCACCAGCCTTATCGAAGAGTCGTCGGCCCGGATCACTGCCGCGCCGGCCGAAGTTCTGTATCAGTTCAACGAGTCACCGCTGCTGGCCCGGCAGAGTCAGCAGGAGTCCAACGCCCGTAGCTACCCGCGACGCATTCCGCTGGCCCTCAAGCGCGCCAAGGGCCTGTACGTCGAAGATGTCGAAGGCCGGACCTTCATCGATTGCCTGGCCGGTGCCGGGACTCTGGCGTTGGGGCACAACCATCCGGTGGTGATCGAGGCTATTCAGCAAGTACTGGCGGATGAATTGCCGCTGCACACCCTCGACCTGACCACGCCAGTGAAGGATCAGTTCGTCCAGGACCTGTTCGGTTTGCTCCCGCCAGCACTGGCGGCCGAAGCGAAAATCCAGTTCTGCGGCCCGACCGGTACCGATGCGGTGGAAGCCGCGTTGAAACTGGTGCGCACCGCCACCGGGCGCAGCACCGTGCTGTCGTTCTCCGGCGGTTATCACGGCATGAGCCAGGGCGCCTTGAGCCTGATGGGCAGCCTGGGGCCGAAAAAGCCGCTGGGCGCCTTGCTCAGCAACGGTGTGCAATTCATGCCGTTCCCTTATGACTATCGTTGCCCGTTCGGTCTCGGCGGCGCGGCCGGGGTCAAAGCCAACCTGAGTTACCTGGAAAACCTGCTCAGCGATCCTGAAGCCGGTGTGCAGTTGCCGGCAGCGGTGATCGTCGAAGCGGTGCAGGGCGAGGGCGGGGTGATCCCGGCCGATATCGAGTGGCTGCGCGGCTTGCGTCGGATCACCGAGAAGGCCGGGGTGGCGCTGATCGTCGACGAGATCCAGAGCGGTTTCGCCCGCACCGGCAAGATGTTTGCCTTCGAACACGCCGACATCGTCCCCGACGTGGTGGTGTTGTCCAAAGCCATCGGCGGCAGCCTGCCGCTGGCGGTGGTGGTCTATCGCGACTGGCTCGACACCTGGCAACCGGGTGCCCACGCCGGCACCTTCCGTGGCAATCAGATGGCGATGGCCGCCGGTTCCGCGGTGATGCGTTATCTGCTTGAACACAAGGTCTGCGAACACGCCGCCGCCATGGGCGAACGCCTGAGCGAACACCTGCGCATCCTGCAACGCGACTTCCCGCAACTGGGCGACATTCGTGGTCGTGGCTTGATGCTCGGCGTCGAACTGGTTGACCCGAACGGCGCGCCGGATGCGCTCGGTCACCCACCCGCGTTCGCGCGTCTGGCACCGCTGGTGCAGCGCGAATGCCTCAAGCGTGGGCTGATTCTCGAACTGGGCGGCCGGCATGGTGCGGTGGTGCGCTTCCTGCCGCCGCTGGTGATCACCGCTGCCGAAATCGATCGTGTCGCCGAGATCTTCGGCCGCGCCTTGGCCGCCGCCACCGCCGCCGAGTAAATTTTTCGCAGCGCCGAACGTTCTTACTACATACCCGGCTGCACCCCCGGTGCAGCCCACCCTTACAACGATGGAGAACCAGCATGACGTCAGTATTCGACCGCGAGGACATCCTCTTTCAGGTCGTGGTCAACCACGAAGAGCAATACTCGATCTGGCCGGATTACAAAGCCGTGCCGGAAGGCTGGCGCACCGTGGGCAAGAGCGGCCTGAAGAAGGAATGCCTGGCCTATATCGAAGAAGTCTGGACCGACATGCGTCCGCTGAGCCTGCGGCAGAAGATGGAAGGGCAGGCGGCCGCTCAGTAATCTGACAGACAAAACAAACCCGCTGGACTGGTGACAGGCAGCGGGTTTTTTCATGGCTGGCAATGGTGTTGTTCTGACGAGCCTCTTCGCGAGCAAGCCCGCTCCCACATTGGATCTGCGCTGCACACAACCCCCCTGTGGGAGCGGGCTTGCTCGCGAAGAACGATAACGCGGTGTAACTGAAACTACGCCCCGCTCAACCCCTTGAGCAACAAATCCACATTCCCCTCCAGCTCCGCCACCGGGTCCGCTGCATCGGTACTCAACACCAGCAGATGACTCCCCGAGGCGGCAATTGCTGCTTTCACTGCCTCCGACGGCTGACGATGATGCAGCACCAGCGCCACGTCGTTGTCCTTCAGCGTCGCCGTGAGCTTCTTCAGATCTTCGGCTGTCCACTCGGCATCTGCTCGCGCGTCCTGGCCAATCAGCTCCAGATTCAGGCTGCCGATCAGGTAGCCGAAGTGATCGCTGAGGCTCAGCACACTGAGGTTGTCAGCCTCGGCCAGCCGCGCTTCGCTGTCGGCACTGAGCTTGAGCAGGCGCTGTTTCAGCGCCGCCAGATTGGCCTCGATCTTCGGTTTGGCCGACGGCGCCAGGCGCACCAGATCCGCGGCGATCACATCAGCCATCCGTCCCATGTTGTTGCTCGCCAGCCATGGCTGACTGTTCAAGCCATCGACCTTCAGCCCCGGTTGCACGGCGATCCCCGGCAGGGCGCCATCCACCGGGCGCGCCGCGTCGACTTCGACAATGCGAATGTTGCTGCGTCGCGCGATCGGGTACAGCGGATCATCGGCCCACAGCGAGCGCACGCCGATCACCGCGTCGGCATTGCTCGCCAGTTTGCCCAGCGCCGGAGCGCCGCGACCGGTGAAGTATGCGGTCTGACGGCTGCCCGGCAGATTCGCCGGAGCTGCGCGCTCCAGGCTGACGTCAGTGCCCTTGAGCAGCACTTCGCCGAGGCCGTAGGTGATGGGCAGCGAGGCCAGTACGCGCAGCGGTTGAGGGTTTTCAGCCGCCAGCAACGGGCTGCCGACCACGCCGCACAGGGCCATGGCCAGGGTCAGTTTTCGCAGTGAGAAGATCATTTATCCAAGGTTCCCTTTCAGACTCGGGACAACCCCGCGCGCGATGGCGGCGAGGGCGAAGGCGATGCCGGCGACCAGAATGATCGCGGCGCCGGACGGGATCGGCAGATTGAAGACGATCGGCGCGAGGATCCCGCACAGCGTGCTGACGGTAGCAATCAGCACCGAGCACCAGAAGAAGCCCTTGAGCGACTGGCTGAGCAAGCGCGCGGCCGCCGCCGGAATCACCAGCAATGCGCCGACCAGAATCGCGCCGATAACCTTCACCGCCGCGACGGTGATCAGCGTCACCAGAATCACGAACAGGTAATCCAGAGTCTTCACCGCGACGCCGCGCACCGCCGCCAGTTGCGGGTTGAAACTGGCGAGCATGATCCGGTTGTACAAAGGCAGTGCCAGGGCCATGACCAGCGAACCGACGATGGCCAGCACCAGCAGGTCGTTGCCATTGACGGTGAGCACCGAACCGAACAGCACGTTCTCCAGAATGTGCACGTTGATCTTGCCCGCCAGAATCAACAGCAGGCTCGCGCCAAGCGCCAGCGACACCGAGAGAAACACGCCGATCAGGGTGTCGGGCGCCAGGCCGGTGCGGTTGCGCAGGTAGTTGAGCAGGATGCCGAACAACAGGCAGTAACCGAACAGGCTGCCGTACGGCCCGGTGTAGGGTTCGCCGAGCAGAATGCCGATGGCCACGCCGGTCAGCGCCGCGTGCCCGACCGCTTCGGAGAAAAACGCAAAGCGCTTGACCACCACCAGCGTGCCGAGGCCACCGAGCACCGGACCGATCAACAGGCCGGCGAGCAATGCGTTGACCACAAAGCCGTAGGCCAGCGCTTCCGGCAGGTACCCGGACGACGCCCAGCCCTGAACCATCAAACGAAAGGCTTCGTAACTCATCAGACCGCGCTCCGTGGATGGGTGGAAAACAGACTCAGCAGCCGTTCCGGGGTCAGTGCCTGTTGCGGCATGGCGTCGAATAGCACGCGGCGGTTGAGACCGGTGACCCGGTCGGCCAGACGCTTGACCGCTTCCAGATCGTGCTCGATCCACAGCACGGTGATGCCAGCGGCGCGCCAGTCGCCGAGCAGGCGTTCGAACACCTGGATCCCGGCTTCGTCGAGGGCCGACATCGGCTCATCCAGCACCAGCAATTGCGGAGCCGGGATCAAGCCTTGAGCGAGCAACACGCGCTGCCGTTCGCCACCGGACAACGCGCCCATGCGCCGCTTGCGTTTGTCCTGCATGCCGACCCGTTCCAGCGCCTCGCCGATGGCCTTGGCGTAGTGCTTGCTCAGGCCGAGAAACGCCGGGCGGCGCTGGCACATGGCTGCCATGAAATCGTCGACGGTCATCGGCAGGCCACGATCGAACTCCAGCGCCTGCGGCACGTAGCCGATGGTGCCGGGTTGGCCGGGCCAGTGCAGGCTCAGTTGACCCTGATGCGGCATTTGCCCGAGCAAGGTCTTGATCAGCGAACTCTTGCCACCGCCGTTGGGGCCGACCAGGGCGTGGACGTGACCGGGCTGAACCTGGAAGGTGACGTTGTCGAGGATCGTAGTGCGCCCGAGGGTCAGAGAGACTCCCGCAAAATCCAGAGTCGGCCCACTTACCCCTTGTGGGAGCGGGCTTGCTCGCGAATGCGGTGGTTCATTCAATAATGATGCTGACTGACCGGACGCCTTCGCGAGCAAGCCCGCTCCCACAGGGGATGGCGGGGTGTCAGAGAGGGTTTCTTTTGCTGTCATGCCCCGGACTCCTGAATCGCCCGCACAACGGTGTCGAGGTTGCCGGTCATTTCCTTCTCATATTTGTCGGCGCTGTATTCGCCATAGGAAATGTGCGACAGCGGGTACAGCTTCACCCCGGACTCACGCTGGATGGTCTCGACGTAGGTCGAGGGAAAATCCATCTCCGAGAAGATCACCTTCACGTCGAGTTCGCGCAGTTGGTCGATGGTCTTTTTCAACTGGCTCGGGCTCGGTTCGATGCCGTGGGCCGGTTCGACCACGGCCGTCACTTCCAGGCCGAATTCGCGCAGCAGATAGTCGTAGGCCGCATGCACCGTGGCCACACGCAGTTCGGCGTTCGGTGCCTGGGTCAGTTTGGCCAGCGCGTTGGCGCGCATCTGCCGCAGGCGTTTGCCGTAGGCGCGGGCGTTCTGGGTGTAGGTCTTGGCGTTGTCCGGGTCGAGTTTGCCCAGCTCGCGGGCGATGTTGTTGACCTGGGCAATCGAAGCGCTGATCGACAGGAAGGTGTGCGGGTTGACCACTTTGCCGGCGCCGCGCGCAGCGGTACCGGTGGCCGCCAGCAGCGGCACGTTTTCGTTGGCTTCGATGGTCTTGATGTTCGGCGTTTCGCTGGCGGCGATCATGCGGTCGGCGAAGTCGTCATGACCGACCCCGTTGAGCACGATCACATCCAGCCCGCTGATGCGCTTGATGTCTTCGGCGCGTGGCTCGTAGGCGTGCGGGTTGAAGCCGGCGGGAATCAGCGGCACCACCTCGGCCTTGTCGCCGACGATATTCGCCACATAGCTGTAATACGGGTGCAGGGTGATGCCGATGCGCAGGCGTTTGCCCGGATCGGCGCTGGCCAGCGGGCTCAGCAGGCACGCGCACAGGCCAAACAGCAAGGTGCGCAGGAGGGGACGGCGAGTCAGTGAAATAAGCATGGGCAAGCGGTCTTCTCTCGGGTGAAGGCGAAGGTTCAGTGGCGATGCTCGCGGGTCACGCCGGCATCGAACTGCGCGACGATCTGTTTCCAGCCTGCGGCCGAAAGCGCTGCGTCGGTCAGTTCTGCGGGCGTCTGCAGGTCGGCGGCGCGGTTGAGCCAGATGTCCGGCGCGGCAGTGGCGTCGGCGCTCAGTAGCATCACGAATGAACCGGCGACGGCGGGCGCCTGGCTGTGGCCGAAATAGGCCGTGTCCGCCAGCAATTGCCAGGCATGCCCGCCACGGCTGACCGAACTGGCGTCCTGGGCGAACGGGGCGAAGCCTTCTTCAGCCAGAGTCTGTGGCGTCGGCAGGCTTTGCTGTTCCTCACGCAGCAGGCGAATTTCATCGAGGGTCACCCGCAGATCGGCATAGATGCCTTGCTCGGCAGCGCTGAGATCGCGCCGCGCATCGAACTGATGGCTGGCGACCGGTTCCGGTTCATGGGACACCCCGCGCCATGCCACCACCGAGCCGGCGACGGCAAGGATCAGTAAACACAACAGCAGAACATTGAGGGTTTCATGCCCGGCACCGGCCGGGCGGACGACTTGCGTGGTGGGCGTGCTCATGGGGCCTCGATGTCGGCTTGGTCGATTTCCACAACGTGGCCGGGGCCGGCGTCGAACAGCACATAAAACTCGGCCGCCGGTTTCTTGAACGTCACGGTCGAGTCGGCGCCGAGCTTGCCCGGCAGCAGAATGGTTTCGTCGTAACCGATCACATCGAGGGTCACCCCCGGTGCGCCGCTGCCGTCGGAGAAGCCGCCGGTGCATTTGATCTGCTCGGCATCGACGGCTTTGCATTCGCACATCGGGTTATGGGCCAGGGCGCCGGCGCTGAAACCTGCGCACAGCATCAGCAACGCGGCACGCAACCGCAGGCGGGAAGGGCGTTGAACGCGGTTCATGGTTTGGCTCCTTGTTGGTTCAGCCAGGCGAGGGTGGCGGGGGAGGCCTGGCTCAGGGGAATCGACGCCTGATGCATGCTGCCGTCCCAGCCTTCCATGGTGATCCACAGTTCGGCATCGGCTTTGGTTTTTTCCGCCACCGGCAATTGCGCGCCCATGCGATACGGCGTGCCAAAGAAAATCACCCCGGCGGCGCGCAGGCTGCGCGGTTTGCCGATGCGCAGGTAGGTGGCCTTGACCTGTTCGACACAGGCATCGCAGAGGGCGGCATTGAAGTCCTTCATGTAGCCGGCGGGGCCGCTCAGGCGCGGTGCTTCGTTACGCAGTTCGGCCAGGCGCAGGCTCCACGGGCCGACCTGGATTTCGCCGACCTCATGCTCACCGAGGCCGACGTCACCGCGAAACAGCGCGGCATCGGCGAAATACTTGGGCATGAAGCTCAACGGAATCAGCAGCAGCAGGGCGTTCAGATGAAAGCGCCATTTGTGCCAGAAGCGGCGCAGGGCGGACGGTTGGGCAGTGCGGTTGGACGGGCTCACAGGTTGACCTCCGCCGGTTCACGGCTGACGCGGGGGCTGCGGGCCTTTTTATTTTCGCGCTTGAGGGCGTTGGCGGTGGCCAGCGCGGTGCGCTTGGTCCAGATCAACAGGCCGCTGAGCACCATCATGCTCAGCAGCAGGCCGAAGAAGAACCAGATCAGTTTGATCCACAGACCGCCGAAATCACCGGTGTGCAGCGGGCGCATCGACTCGGTGACGAACTCCAGCGAGGAACGGTCGGTCAGCAGTCGCGTGGCGGCCATCTCACCGTTGTACGGGTTGAGCGTGGCGGTCTGGAACATCAGCGGATACCAGCCGCGACCGCCAAGGCTCAGGTGGCTGTAGGCATTGCCCGGCAGGCTGACGAAGCTGACTTCCAGCCCGGGGATGTGCTGTTCGGCGATCTGCACCGCGCGATCAAGGCTGATCCGTGGGGGAGGACTGGCGTCGCTCGACATCGGTACGCTTTCCCGGGACATGGCGGGAATGATCGGCTCGCTGCTGATGGACACCTGGTTGTCGGCCAGAATGGCCTGAATCAGAAACCAGGTGCCGGTGATCGAGATCACCGCGATGAACCAGATCGACCAGATGCCGCTCAGTCGATGGAAGTCGCCCCAGAAGATCCGCGCCCCGTGACGAAAACGCAGGGTGGGTTTGAAGAAGCCTTTCCAGAAGCGCTTGTACACCACCAGCCCGGTCACCAGCGAAGCGAGCATCGGCAGGCCGAGGAACGACACCAGGTACCAGCCCCAGCTGAAACCGTTGGTGAACGGCACCAGCCACCAGCCGTGCAGGGCACGGGTGAACGCCTTGAAGTTGAAGTCCGGCGCCGGGCCCTGGATCACCCCGGTGTATGGGTTGACGTAGACCGTCTGCGAGCGGCCGTCGGGGTAGCTGACTTCGACGTCGAGGGCGAAGTGCGATTCGTCGGGACGGCTGATGCTTTCCACCAGCGTCTGCGGTTCGGCCTGTTTGATCGCGGCCAGCACCTGATCGTAGCTGAGCCGTGGTGCGTCATCCGATGGCTGGCTGGCGCGCATTTGCGGGTTGGCCAGCCAGACGATTTCCTGGCTGACCACCGCCAGCGTGCCGGTGACACAGACGATCAGGACAAAAAACCAGATCGGCAGCGCGAGCCAGCTATGCACCAGGAACCACAGTTTGGAACGGGATTTCTTCGACATGATTGCGCGTCTTGATTTCGATGAAAGGGCACGCGGCTACGGGCTTCGCAGCGCGGGTGTCCGCAAAAGGCGCGGTCGTGGCTGTTGCCTGTGCGAACGGCCTGCATCTCTATAGGACGGATGAGCCGGACAAATCCCGAAAGGTGATATGAAAGCAAATGTTTCGCAATTCCCTCCCCTGTGGGAGTGGGCTTGCTCGCGAAAGCGGTCGATCATTCAACATTGAGGTCGACTGACACGACGCCTTCGCGAGCAAGCCCGCTCCCACAGGGGCGCTCGGTGATCAGCCGATCAAACACGATTCATGAACGCCGCTCTCACTGCCTGCCAATTGATGCCATCAAAGCGCTCCCTATGATGGAAAGCACCGCATTCCCTTGAGCGAGCCCCCTGATGAACCCCAGAACCCTCTACGACAAACACATCGATTCGCACACTGTGTGCCGCCTCGACGATCAGGGCCATGTGCTGTTGTATATCGATCGCCAGGTGATCAACGAATACACCAGCCCTCAGGCGTTCAGCGGTCTGCGTGCTGCCGGGCGCAAGGTCTGGCGCCCGGGTACGGCGTTGGCGGTGGTCGATCACGTCAACCCGACCACCCCCAAACGGGTGGCGGCGATGCCTGATGCCGGCGGTGCGCGGCAGGTGTCGTATCTGGCGGAGAACTGCCGGGACTTCGGCATCGAACTGCTGGACATTCTCGATAAACGTCAGGGCATCGAACATGTGATTGCCCCGGAGCAGGGCTTCATTCTGCCGGGCATGGTCATCGCTGCCGGTGACAGCCACACCACCACGTACGGTGCGCTGGGGGCGTTCGGATTTGGCATTGGCACCTCGGAAATCGAGCACTTGCTGGCCTCGCAGACGCTGGTCTACAAACGCCTGAAAAGCCTGCGCGTGACGGTGGATGGCGAGTTGGCGCCGGGGCTGACGTCGAAGGACGTGATCATGGCGCTGATCGCCCGCATCGGTGCATCGGGCGCCACTGGCTATGCGATCGAGTTCTGCGGATCGACCATCGATGCGCTGAGCGTCGAAGCGCGGATGACCATTTGCAACATGGCCGTAGAAGCGGGCGCACGCGGCGCCTTCATGGCACCGGACGAAAAAGTTTTTGCTTATCTCAACGGCAAACCCCGCGCACCACAAGGCGTACTGTGGGCGCGGGGCGTGGAAAAGTGGCGTGAACTGCGCAGCGATCCCGGTGCCGTGTTCGACCGCGAAATCCATCTCGACGCCAGTTTGCTGGAACCGATGGTCACCTGGGGCACCAGCCCCGATCAGGCCGCGCCGATCGGTGCGCAGGTGCCGGACCCGCAACGCATCGACGATCCGATCCTGCGTCAGGACATGCGCCGCGCCCTGCAGTACATGGGCCTGGAGCCGGGAATGGCGCTGCGCGATATCGTCATCAGTCACGCTTTTATCGGCTCCTGCACCAATGCGCGGATCGAGGATCTGCGTGACGCCGCCAGCGTGGTGCGCGGTCGGCGGGTGGCCGGGCATGTGCGGGCGATGATCGTGCCCGGCTCCAGTGAGGTTCGCGCTCAGGCTGAAGCCGAAGGGCTGGCGCAGATCTTCATCGACGCCGGGTTTGAATGGCGTCAGTCCGGCTGCTCGATGTGCCTGGCGATGAACGATGACGTGCTCGCGCCCGGCGACCGTTGCGCCTCCAGCACCAACCGCAATTTCGAAGGCCGGCAGGGCGCCGGGGCGCGCACCCACCTGATGAGCCCGGCGATGGTCGCCGCCGCCGCGATCAGCGGCCACCTCACCGACATCCGCCACTTTGGAGAACGCCCATGAGCCTGCAACCCTTCACGCAAGTCAGCGGCCAGGCCGCGCCGCTGCTTGCGGCCAACGTCGACACCGATGTGATCATGCCCAAGCAGTTTCTCAAGGGCATCGACCGTCAGGGGCTGGATCGTGGGCTGTTTTTCGATCTGCGCTTTCTCGCCGACGGCACGCCCAACCCGGAATTCGTGTTGAACCAGCCAGCCTGGCAGGGCGCGAGTTTTCTGGTGGTCGGGCCGAATTTCGGCTGCGGTTCCAGCCGCGAACACGCGGTGTGGGGGTTGCAGCAAATGGGCATTCGCGCGCTGATCGGCAGCCGTTTTGCCGGGATCTTCTACGACAACTGCCAGCGCAACGGGGTGTTGCTGATTACCCTGGACGAGGCACAGGTGCAGCGCATTGGCCGGTTGGTGAGTCAGCCTGAAACGGCACTGATCCATGTGGATCTTGAGGCGCAGCAGATACGTCTGGCGGACGGTGAAGTCATCGATTTCCAGATTGATGGCTTGCGCAAGACCGCACTGTTGCTGGGGCTGGATGCGATAGGCAGTACCTTGCAGCGGCGTGAGCAGATCGAGGCGTTCGAGCGCGAACATCTGGCCGCCAACCCATGGCTGACCTGACACCCAACTAGCCCTCTGTAGGAGTGAGCCTGCTCGCGATGGCGTCGTGTCAGTCGAAATAATCATTGGCTGAATGACCGCCATCGCGAGCAGGCTCACTCCTACAAAGGTTTGGTGTTGCACCCGCTATAGCGACAAATCCTTGAAATGCCCCTGCAAAAACTCCACACACGCCCGCAGCTTCCCGGAATTGGCCAGCCGCGTCGGGTACACCGCCCAGACATTGGCGCTCTGGCTGTAATCGGCCAGCACCGGCAGCAGTCGGCCCTGTTCCAGCAACGGTTTCACATCCCACAATGAACGCAGCAGCACGCCGCGTCCGTCGAGCGCCCATTGCAGGACGATCTCGCCGTTGTTGGAAGACAGCGGCCCACTGACCCGCACGCTTTCCTGCGTGCCGTCGCGATCCAGATGCCAGACGCCGAAAGCGTTGTCGCGCTCCTTGATCACCAGGCAGTCATGTTGTTGCAGATCGTCCAGAGTCTGCGGTGTGCCGCGGCGTTCAAGGTATTCGGGTGCGGCGCACAGCACACGGCGGTTGCTCACCAGTTGCCGGCCGATGTGCTGGCCGGGCAGGTCGTCGCCGACGCGTATTTCCAGATCGAAACCCTCGTTGACGATGTCCACCGCGCGGTCGAACAGGTCCAGGCGAATCTGCAACTGCGGGTGAAGCTCGGCCAGCCGCGAAACCGCAGGCGCCACATGGTTGCGGCCGAAACCGAAGCTGCTGCAGATGTGCAAACGCCCGCGTGGGCTGTCGTGGGCGTCGGTGAGATCGTCATGCAGTTGTTGAAAATCATCGAGGATGCGCAAGGCCCAGCGCTGCACCCGCTCGCCGTCCTCGGTCAGCGACACGCGGCGACTGGTGCGGTGCAGCAGGCGAGTGCCGAGGGTCGATTCGAGAATCTGGATGCGTTTGCTGACGTAGGCCGGGGACAGGCCCAATTCATCAGCGGCGGCGGCGAAACCGTTCTTGCGGATCACGGTCAGCAGCGCGCGCAAGTCTTCGGGCAGGGGCACGGGGTTTTGGTTCTGGGACATGTGGGAACGAGCATTGGCGGCACAAGCCGCCAGCATAGCATCGGCGGTACAGGGCTCGATTCAGCGCAGGAAATCCAGCGCTTCGGCGAGCAACAGTTCCGGTACTTCTTCGGCCAGATAATGCCCGGCCGGCAGCGCCTTGCCACTGACGTTGCTCGCCACATGCTGCCATTCCTTGAGCGGGTCAAAGCAGCGCCCGACTGTGCCTTGCGCACCCCACAGCACCCGCAGCGGCAGGTCAAGATGATGCCCGGCAGCGATGTCGGCCCGGTCATGTTCCAGGTCGATGCTGGCGCTGGCGCGGTAGTCCTCGCAAATGCCTCGGGCGCTGCCGGGACGTTGCAGGCAACGCAGGTATTCGCTGAACGCTGGCTCGGTGAACGGCACGAGTCCGGCGCTGCGGCTGCCCATCACGCTGCGCAGATAGGCTGCGGGATCGGCCTCGATCAGGGTTTCCGGCAACGGCGCCGGGCGGATCAGGAAGAACCAGTGCCAATAGGCGCGGGCGAACGCTTCGTTGGTCTGCGTGTACATGGCCAGGGTCGGGGCGATGTCCAGCAGCATCATCCGTTGCACCGCAGCGCGGTGGTCGAGGGCCAGGCGATGGCCGACCCGCGCGCCACGGTCGTGGGCCAGAATCGAAAACTGTTCGAAGCCCAGCGCCTGCATCAACTCGAGGTTGTCCCTGGCCATTTCGCGTTTTGAGTAATGGCGGTGTTGTTCATCGGCAACCGGTCGGGCGCTGTCGCCGTAGCCGCGCAGGTCGGCGGCGACCACGGTGAAATGCTCCGCCAACTGCTCGGCAATCTTGTGCCAGATCACGTGGGTCTGCGGGTGTCCGTGCAACAGCAACAGCCCCGGGCCGCTGCCGCCGAGGCGATAGGCGATGTCGACGCCGTTGACGTGGCGCTGGTCTTTGACGAATCCGGCAAACATCGGGCTGATCCTTGTTCAGGTGCGGGTGGGATGCATCCTGAAAGTGTTCGGCATTCGGGGCAAGGGTTGAAGCGTGGTGTGGTGGTTCATGAAATGTGATCTATCCGCATTGGCCTCATCGCGAGCAGGCTCACTCCTACAGTTGAAATGCGTTCCAATTGTAGGAGTGAGCCTGCTCGCGATAGGGCCAGCCAAAACCCTGAAAATCTCAACCCTGACTGAACATCTCCATCGCCCGCTGCTTGATCTGCTCTTCCGTCAGATCCTCCTTGCGCGTAGCCAGAAACCACAGGTGCCCATAGGGATCCTTCAGCGTCCCGCTGCGATCGCCATAAAACTGATCCTTGACCTCCGACACCGCTTTCGCCCCGGCATCCAGCGCCCGTTGAAAGGACTTGTCGACATCGGTGACATACAGATGCAGACCGACCGACACTGCGTTGTCCGGATCGCTCAACGGTCCTTGATCGCACGGCGTGCCGAGCATGATCGCGCTGTCGCCAATGCGCAGTTCGGCGTGGCCGACGCGCCCGTCGGGCATGTCCAGGCGCATGACCTGGGTCGCGCCAAAGGCTTTCTTGTAGAACTCGATGGCTTCGGCAGCCTTGAGGATGCCGAGGTACGGGGTAATGCTGTGATACCCCTCGGGAATGGGTTTGACGCTCATGACGTTCTCCCTGTTTTTGTTTTGCGAGGTATGGCTCCACTGGATTTGTGGAAGATTCACTATAGAACTGTCTGCGTGGCCAGGATTTTTCCCCGACGAGCAGTCAGTCCAGAAAGTGCGCCCCCGGCCCCTGATCACCGAGCACATCGCCCTGATTGCGCAACGGGCAGGCCTCCATCGACAGACACCCGCAACCGATGCAACCGGTGAGCCGGTCGCGCAACAAGGTCAGTTGATTGATCCGCTCGTCCAGTTCGCGGCGCCATTGCTCGGACAGGACTTTCCAGTCCGCCGCTGTCGGAGCGCGGTCGTCGGGGAGTCTCTTCAGCGCCTCGCCAATCTCCGCCAGCGGAATACCCAGGCGTTGCGCGACCTTGATCAACGCCACCCGGCGCAACACTGCCCGTGGATAACGGCGCTGATTGCCGGCATTGCGCTGGCTGGTGATCAGGCCTTTGGCTTCATAAAAATGCAGGGCAGTGACCGCGACTCCGCTGCGCGCGGCGACTTCGCCCACGGTGAGCTGTTTGTGCAGGTTTTCCGGGGTGATCATTTTGCAAAAGGACTCTTGACCTTAACTTAACTAGAGGTTTTACCCTGCAGGCCTTCGAGTCGCAAGACTCGGCTTACGATGAGTGGGGACTTCTCATGCAAACCTCGACGAAAAATCGCAGTTTTACCCAATTGATCGAATTCGAGATCGAGCCGCGCCAGCAACCGGCATTGGTCTGTGCGCTGGCGCAACAGAGCGAACATCTGGCGCAGCGTTACGCAGGCTTCGTCAGCGCCAGCGTCCAGGTCAGCGACGACGGTCGGCGGGTGCTGAGCTTGCTGCAGTGGCAGAGCCGCGAGGCCGGGGAGGCGGCGTTCTGTCGCTATGAAAGCGGCGAGCAGGATTTCTGGCAGTTGATCCGCGCCCATCAGGCGAAAACCGTGACCTTCAATTCATTCCAGGTGTTGAGCAGCATCGCCCGCAGTCATGACGATGCGCTGCACTGCAACCTGGTCGGCTAGATCGACAACTGAATCAGGCGTTCACCGTGCAGGTTCTCCGTGAGTCGCCGTTTGTTCACCGCCAGTTCGCCGATCTTGATCAGCCGCGTGCGGGTGACATTGCGGCTCAGACCGAGCAGCGCGGCAGTGTGCACCTGGTTGTAATGGCAGAAGCGATAGGCGGCGCGCAGCAGGGCGTCTTCGACCTTTTCGTGGAGGGCGCCGGCCTGTTGTTCGAAGAGCTTCTGAAAGGCTCGCTCCAGCAGCGCTTCCGGTGAGTCGTCGGCGTTCGACTGCTGATCGTCCGGGCGCTCGATGCGCAGGTTAGACAGGCGCAAATCGTCGCGTTCGATCACGCCATTGCGGCAGATCAACAGGGTGTGATGGATGACGTTTTCCAGTTCGCGGATGTTCCCCGGCCAACTGTAGCTGCGCAGTTTCTGTTCGGCACCGGAGCTGATGCTGACCCGTCCGTAACCCAGGCGCTGGCTGTAGGCCTCGATGAAATGTCGGGTCAGCGGCAGGATATCGCCGGGTCGTTCGCGCAGCGGGCTGAGCTCAAGATTGACCACGTTCAACCGGTAGAACAGGTCTTCGCGGAAGTTGCCGGCATTGATCGCTTTCTCCAGTTGCACGTTGGTCGCGGCCAGCACGCGCACATCGATCGGAATGCTCTTGCGCGAGCCGAGGCGCACCACTTCGCGCTCCTGCAACACCCGCAGCAACTTGACCTGAATCGCCATCGGCAAATCGCCGATTTCGTCGAGGAACAAGGTGCCGCCATCCGCCTCTTCGAACCAGCCGGCCTTGGCGCTGAGCGCGCCGGTGAAAGCGCCTTTTTCATGGCCGAACAGCTCGGCCTCCACCAGCGATTCGGAAAACGCGCCGCAGTTGACCGCGACAAACGGCCGATGCCGGCGGTGGCTCAGGTTATGTATGTGCCGCGCCACCAGCTCCTTGCCGGTGCCGGTCTCGCCGATTATCAGCACGCTGGCTTCGCTCGGCGCGACTTGTTGCAGATGCGCGAGCAGGGCCTGGGACTTGGGGTCTTCGAAGACCTGCGCGGTGGCGCGGATCGATGTCGCCAGCGCGGGTGAGGGCGGAAGGGTCAACAGTTGCATGGGGCTCGCTCCATTAAAGGCAAGATCAGGAATAGAACGTCGGCACCGGCAGCGCCTGATTCAGCGCCCAGTCGCCCAGCTCGTGGAGTTTGTAATCGAGGGGGTCGTGCAGGGTCTGCGTGCGCAGGTTGCGCCAGTACCGATCGAGACGCAGCGAAGCGTGGGTCGAGCGCGCGCCAGTGACTTCGAACAAACGGCTGCAAATCTCCAGCCCCTGACGACTGGCGGCGACCTTGGCGGTGGCAATCGCCGTGGCCAGATGTCCACGCTCTTCTGCCGTCAGGTTCGGGCCTTGGGCCCAGGCCTCGTCAAGCAGCGCGGCGGCCCGTTCGACCAGCAGGCGGATGCCTTCCAGCGCCACCCAGAACTCGCCGTAATGCGCGAGCACGTACGGGTCTTCACGCACATTGCGGGCGGCGGATTTGTGCCAGAGTCGGGTTTCGCTCAGCGTGTACTGGCGCGCTTCCTCAAAGGCACCTTCGGCGATCCCGAGGAACATGTGGGTGAAGGTCAGTTGCGCGATCAGCGGACGCAGGCACGCGAACGGTGTGCTCAACGGACCGGGGTCAAGCAGTAGCTCGGATTCTTCGACCCGCACCCGTTCGAACGTGGCGCTGCCACTGTCGGTCTGGCGCTGGCCGATGTTGTTCCAGTCGTCGTGCAGGGTGATGCCGCTGCGACCGCTGGGAATCGCCGCGATCAGCAACTTGCCGCCGGCACTTTCGTCGACGGCCGAAGCGATCAGCATCTGCGAATCGCTGGCGCCGGAGCAGAAGCTTTTCTTCCCGGAAAACTCGCGCCAACCGCCGAGGTCCTTGACCACGGTGCGGGTGTCGAGCGGGTTGAGTGCGTTGCCCCAGAACCAGTTCTGCCGCGCGGTCTGTTCGAACCACGGCTGCCATTGTTCGGGCCGCGAGAACAGGCGCACGGTGGCGAGCATCAGGTGATGAAAACCGAAAACGTGGGCGATGGAACTGTCGACCTTGGCGAACTCGCGCACGACTTGCAGGGTTTCGCTCCATGTCGCGCCGAGGCCGCCGTAGCGGGTGGGAATGCTCAGGGCCAGCAGGCCGCTGTCGCGCAGGGCATCGCGCTCGGCCTTCGGCGTACCGCCGCGCTCGTCACGCTCGACGGCGGTGACGGCGAATTCGGCGGCCAGTTGGCGCGCGGTCTGCAGCGGGGAGAGCAGGGTGCTTTGTGGTTTGGCGGTCACGCGGTGTTCCTCATCAAATCGACGCGATTCTCTGTAGGAGTGAGCCTGCTCGCGATGTGGTCAGCACAGTCGACATCACCGTCGCAGACACACCGCTTTCGCGAGCAGGCTCACTCCTACAGGGGGCGTTTTAGGCCTTGGCTTGGGTGGGCAACACATCGTTGGCAATCATTTCGCCAAACGGCCCGGTGAGGTTGGTCACGCCGCGTCCGGCCAGGCTTGCATACGGTTCTGGCAGCAGCGGGAACACCAGTTCGGCAAAGCGGTAAGCCTCTTCCAGGTGCGGATAACCGGAAAAGATGAAGCTCTCGATACCGAGGTCGGCGTACTCCTTGATCCGCGCGGCCACTTGCTGCGGATCGCCCACCAGCGCGGTACCGGCGCCGCCGCGTACCAGACCGACGCCGGCCCACAGGTTGGGGGCGATTTCCAGGTTGTCGCGACGCCCGTCATGCAACGCTGCCATGCGCCGCTGGCCTTCGGAGTCGAAGCGCGAGAAGGATTTCTGCGCGGCTTCGATGGTCTCGTCGCTGATGTGCTCGATCAGTTTGTCCGCAGCCTTCCACGCCTCTTCGGCGGTCTCGCGAACGATGACGTGCAGGCGAATGCCGAACTTCACCTTGCGTCCATGGCGAGCGGCACGTTCACGTACATCGGCGAGTTTTTCGGCAACGGCGGCGGGCGGTTCGCCCCAGGTCAGGTACACGTCGACTTGCTCGGCAGCGAGGTCATGCGCCGCGTCGGACGAGCCGCCGAAATACAACGGCGGATACGGTTTCTGCACCGGCGGATACAAGGCTTTGGCGTTCTGCACTTTCAGGTGCTTGCCCTCGAAATCCACCGATTCGCCTTGCAACACCCGGCGCCAGATCCTGAGGAATTCGTCGGTGACTTCGTAGCGTTCGCTGTGGCTCAGGAAGCTGCCGTCGCCACGGTTTTCGTCGGGGTCGCCGCCGGTCACCACGTTGATCAGCAGACGACCGTTGGACAGTCGATCGAGCGTCGCCGCCATGCGCGCCGAAACGGTGGGCGAAATGATCCCCGGGCGGATCGCTACCAGATAACGCAGGCGTTCGGTCAACGGCACCAGCGCCGAGGCGATCACCCACGAGTCTTCGCAGGAGCGCCCGGTGGGAATCAGCACGCCGTGATAGCCGAGGCTGTCGGCGGCTTGCGCCACTTGTTTCAGATAATTCAGGGTGACCGGGCGCGCGCCTTGGGTGGTGCCCAGGTAATGGCCGTCGCCGTGGGTCGGCAGGAACCAGAAAACATCCATGAACAGCTCCTTAAGCGATTTTCAGCAACGGTTTGATTTGTGTGCCGAACAGCGGCGCGGCGCGTTCGGCGGCCAGACGGATCCGCGCTTTCAGCGGTTCGCTGGTGATCTGGTAGTCGGCGAAATCGGCTTCGGTAGCGTAGACCCCGATCGGCAGGGTCACCGCCTGGAAGAAACTGAACAGCGGCCGCAACTGATGATCGAGCACCAGCGCATGGCGCTCGCTGCCGCCGGTGGCGGCAAGCAGCACCGGGGTGTCGATCAGCGCGTTGAGGTCAATCAGGTCGAACAGATGCTTGAGCAGGCCCGGGTAGGAACCGCGATACACCGGCGCGGCGACGATCAGTAGATCGGCCTGTTCGATGGCTTGCAGTTCGGCCTCGACCTCGGCGCTCAGCTCGTGACGCGACAGGGCACCACCCAGTGGACGGGCGATGTCACCGAGTTCGATCAGATGACTCTCGACCGGCAAGTACCCGGCCAGTTCGGCCACCAGCGCTTGGGTCAGCACCAGGGTGCGCGATGGACGCCAGGTGCCACCGGAGAGGGCGACGACTTTCAGGGGACGCGACATGATCAGTTCCTTTTTATCAACAGTTGCTCAGCGAGCAGTGAGTAAGTGCCAAGGCTTGAGCAAGCGCTGTACCAATTCCTGAGAGGCCCGGTTTACTTGGGCCTTAGCGCTATGGTGTGAGTGGGTTGTGCAGATATCAGGCGGGTTTGTTGATCTGCTGTTGCCTGGGCAACAGTTGCTGGAGCAACAGTTGTTCGCCGTGTGCAGGGATTTATAGCGGCTGCTGGTTATTCCGTAAAAGAACGTTAATCGATATTTATAGATCGTTAAGAGATATGTCGCCGATCAAGCTGAAATCCTGATAGCCACTATTGAGAGCGTTGATTTTTGCCCGGAGAGGCGCGGGCGTAGCCTTTGTCCATCGACTACCACCGCTCGCCAGGACGCTCCCCATGAATCGTTTACTGACTGTTTCGCTGCTGCTCGCTGTCTCCGTACTCGCCGGTTGCGCGACCCACGTTTCCCCCGAACAACGGCCGTACACCGCCGAAGAAACCCGCGAACTGGCAATGGAAGCGCTGAACCGCAGCGGCTTGTCTTTCGACGAATATCACGCGAAGAAAGCCGCACTGCTGGGCGAGTCGCCATTCGACAAGAAAGCTGAAATGAGCGCCGGTCGAGCCATACAGCTGCACGGTCGTCCAAGTTAATCGAAAACTGTACTGCTCGAATTTTCGCGTAACTGTCCGTGGGTTTGCGCGCTGCCGTGCGATAGGGTCAACACCTGAATGACCCTGACGGATTGCCCCATGACCCTCTCGCTTGATCTGCTGTTGGGCTTTGCCCTGTTTGCCCTTGTTACCTCGATTACACCGGGGCCGAACAACACCATGTTGCTGGCGTCGGGCGTGAACTTCGGCTTCAACCGCACCATTCCTCACATGCTCGGCATTACCTGCGGTTTCTTCGTATTGGTGGTCGCCGTGGGCTTTGGCCTGGGCGCGGTGTTCCAGACTTACCCGATTCTCTACACCGTGCTGCGCTATCTCGGCGCCGCGTATCTGTTGTATCTGGCGTGGAAAATCGCCCATTCGGGGCCGGTGGGTGAGGGCGTGGAAGGCGAGGCCAAACCGATCAGCTATCTGGGTGCCGCCGCGTTTCAGTGGGTCAATCCCAAGGCCTGGATCATGGCCATCGGCGCGATCAGTACTTACACGCCGATGCAGGGTTACTTCACCAACGTGGTGGTGATCGCCGCGGTGTTCGCCATCATCAACCTGCCCAGCGTCGGTGTCTGGGCAGCGTGCGGCACGCTGCTGCGTAACGTGCTCAAGGACCCGCGCTGGTTGCGGGTGTTCAACTGGGGCATGGCGGCGCTGTTGGTGATTTCGCTGTACCCGTTACTTCTCGAAAGCTTTCACTGACGCATTGCTTCAACCGCCGGCCCGATGCCTGTTAAGCTCGGCTTTAGGAGCGTTCCTACGCACTTTTAAATGAAGTTGTTCTTCTTTAACGGCATCCGATCAGGTATTGATGACGGTCTCGAACCCAGGCGCAGCTCACAAGGCTGCGCTGTGCCGTTTGCAGACACGAGCCTCCTGATCCCGGAACACGCTCTGCGAGTCTTTTATGAAAAAACGTCCGTTGTATTTCGATTACGCCGCCACCACCCCGGTGGACGAGCGGGTCATCCAGGTGATGATCGATTGTCTGGGTTTTCACGGTAACTTCGGCAACCCGGCGTCCAGCTCCCATGCCTTCGGCCAGCAGGCCCGGCACACGGTCGAGCAGGCCCGGCGACAAGTCGCCGAACTGGTGGGCGCCGAGGCCGCGCAGATCGTCTGGACCTCCGGCGCCACCGAGTCCAACAACCTCGCCCTCAAGGGCGTGGCCCAGGCCCGCGGGGTTGCCGGCGGCCACATCATTACCAGCCAGATCGAACACAAAGCCATTCTCGATACTGCCCGGCAATTGCAGGATGCCGGCGTCGCGGTGACCTATCTGGTGCCGGACGCCGAAGGCCTGATCACTCCGCAGGCGGTCAGCGAAGCAATGCGCGACGACACCTTTCTGGTATCGCTGATGCTGGTCAACAACGAACTCGGCACCCTCAATGACATCCCAGCCATCGGTGAAGTCGTGCGTGGCCGTGGCGCGTTGTTCCATGTCGATGCCGCGCAGGGCGCCGGCAAAGTGGCGATCGATCTGCAGCAGTGGCCAGTGGACTTGATGTCGTTTTCTGCGCACAAGCTTTACGGTCCCAAGGGGATCGGCGCGTTGTTTGTCGGCCCGCGCGCGCAGCAGCGTTTGCAGGCGCAGATTCATGGCGGCGGTCATGAAGGCGGGCTGCGCTCCGGGACCCTGGCGACGCATCAGATCGCCGGCATGGGCGCGGCATTCGCCTTGGCGGCTGCCGAATTCGATGCCGAGAAAAAGTCCATCGTGGCGCTGCGTGAACGGCTGCTCGAACAGTTGCTGAGTCTGCCGGGCGTACGCCTCAACGGCAGCGCCAGCCAGCGCATCGCGCACACGTTGAGCCTGACCTTCAGCGAAGGTGAATTCAACAGTGCGGCCTTGAGCCAGTCGATCGCCTTTTCCGCGACCTCGGCCTGTAACTCGGCGAGCAATACGCCATCTCACGTGCTGCTGGCGCTGGGGCACGACGCCCGGCTGGCCGGGCGTACCATTCGCCTGAGCCTCGGCCGTTTCACCACCGCCGCCGATGTCGATCAGGCGGCAGAACTGATCAAAGGCGCCTGCGCCAGTGCCCCGGCATTCTGGGCGACAGGGCTTTAACCAGCCGGTTTCACGGCTACGAACAATAACGATGAAGTGATTGGCAGGAGACATGATGAGTACCCAGACTTTGACCGAAGGAACGGTTCCCCAGCGCCTGGCGCACACCCGTGAATTGATGCGCCGTGAAGGCATTCATGCGTTGCTGGTGCCATCGGCCGACCCGCATCTGTCGGAATACCTGCCGGGCTACTGGCAAGGGCGGCAATGGCTGTCGGGCTTTCATGGTTCGGTCGGCACTTTGATCGTTACCGCTGATTTCGCCGGGGTCTGGGCCGACAGTCGCTATTGGGAGCAGGCGACCAAGGAACTCAAGGGCAGCGGCATCGAACTGGTCAAGCTGCAACCGGGTCAGCCGAGCCCGCTGGACTGGCTGGCGGAGCAGACACCCGCAGGTGGTGTGGTAGCGGTCGATGGTGCGGTGATGGCCGTGGCTTCAGCGCGGACCCTGAGCAGCAAGCTTGAGGCCCGCGGCGCGCGTCTGCGCACTGACATCGACTTGCTGAATGAAGTCTGGGCGGATCGCCCGAGCCTGCCGAACGCGCCGATCTATCAGCATCTGCCACCGCAAGCGACGGTCAGCCGTGGCGAAAAACTCGCCAAACTGCGCGAGACCCTGCAGGAACGTGGCGCCGATTGGCACTTCATCGCCACCCTCGATGACATCGCCTGGCTGTTCAACCTGCGCGGCGGCGACGTGTCGTTCAACCCGGTGTTTGTTTCTTTTGCGTTGATCAATCAACAGCAGGCCACGCTGTTTGTGGCCTTGAGCAAAGTCGATGCCGAGCTGCGTGCAGTGCTGGAACAGGACGGCGTGACTCTGCGCGATTACCGCGAAGTGGCCGACGCCTTGCGCGCCGTACCGGGTGGTGCGAGCCTGCTGGTGGATCCGGCGCGGGTGACCAGCGGTTTGCTGGATAACCTCGACAGCGCGGTGAAACTGGTCGAAGGCTTGAACCCGACCACCCTCGCCAAATCGCAGAAGAGCGAGGCCGATGCACAGCACATTCGCAAGGCCATGGAACAGGATGGCGCGGCGTTGTGCGAATTCTTCGCCTGGCTGGAATCGGCCTGGGGGCGTGAACGCATCACCGAACTGACCATCGACGAAAAACTCACCGCTGCCCGCGAGCGCCGTCCGGATTACGTGTCCTTGAGCTTCAACACGATTGCCGCGTTTAACGCCAATGGCGCGATGCCGCACTATCACGCCACCGAAGAAGAACACGCGGTGATCGAGGGTGACGGCTTGCTGCTGATCGACTCGGGAGGCCAATACCTGGGCGGCACCACCGACATAACCCGAATGGTCCCGGTCGGTACGCCGACGGCTGAGCAGAAGCGTGACTGCACGCGTGTGCTCAAAGGCGTGATCGCGCTGTCGCGGGCGCAGTTCCCGAAAGGCATTCTCTCGCCGTTGCTCGATGCCATCGCGCGTGCGCCGATTTGGGCGGAAAGCGTGGATTACGGTCACGGTACCGGTCATGGGGTCGGCTATTTCCTCAACGTGCATGAAGGCCCGCAGGTGATCGCCTATCAGGCAGCACCGGCACCGCAAACGGCGATGCAACCGGGGATGATCACCTCGATTGAACCGGGCACCTATCGTCCGGGTCGCTGGGGCGTGCGCATCGAGAACCTGGCAATGAACCGCGAGGCGGGGAGCAGCGAGTTCGGTGAGTTCCTCAAGTTTGAAACCTTGACCCTGTGCCCGATCGACACGCGCTGTCTGGAGCCATCCTTGCTCACGCAGGAAGAGAAGCAGTGGTTCAACGCCTACCACGCTGAAGTGCGTGAGCGCCTGAGTCCGTTGCTTGAGGGGGCCGCGCTGGAGTGGTTGAACACGCGCACAGCGGCGATCTGAATGGCTGAAACCCGGGCGCTGTTGGCAGCGTCCGGGTTCTGAGGTTTTTCTAAGCCTGACGCAGGGCCTCTTCGACGAAGTCGAGGCGGTCCTGGCCGAAGAACAACTGGTTGCCGATAAACATGCTCGGCGCGCCAAATACACCGCGTTTAATGGCTGTCTCGGTGTTGTCCTTCAGGGCTGCCTTGACTGTCTCGTCGTTGGTCAGGGCCAGGACTTCATTGGGATCGAAGCCTTGTTCGCTCAAAACCGCAGCGACAGTCTCCGGCTCATCGAGAGGGCGTCCATCCACCCACAATGCCTTGAACAGACAGTCGATAAACGCCTGGAAACGTTCTGGTTGGCGCAGTTGAATGCCAGTGACGGCACGCATCAACATCAACGTGTTGATCGGAAAATGCGGATTGAATTTCAGCGGCACGCCATAGCGTTTGGCGTAGCGATCCAGATCCTGAAACATGTAGCGGCCCTTCGCCGGAATCATCGCCGGTGATGCGTTGCCGGTCGCTTTGAACACGCCGCCCAGCAGCATCGGGATATAGATCAGCTCGCTTTGAGTTGCGGCACATATTTTCGGTAATTGGGTGTAAGCCAGGTAGGTGGCAGGGCTGCCGAGGTCGAAATAGAACTCCACGGTTTTCGTCATCTTCGCTGCTCTCTGATTATTGTTATGGAGGAGGCGGGGCTTACCAGCGTTCGTTCCACGGGCGCAGATCCAGCTCGAAGGTCCAGGCATCCCGTGGCTGACTGTGCAGATACCAATAGTTTTCGGCGATGTGTTCGGGATTGAGAATACCGTCCTGATCCTTGGTCGCGTACTTCTCGGGGAAACTGTTGCGAATGAAGTCGGTATCGATCGCGCCATCGACCACTATATGGGCGACGTGGATATTCATCGGCCCCAACTCGCGCGCCATGCTTTGCGCCAGTGCACGGATACCATGTTTGGCGCCGGCAAACGCGGCAAATCCGGAAGCACCGCGCAGCCCGGCGGTGGCGCCAGTGAACAGAATGGTGCCGCGTTGGCGGGTGACCATGCGCTTGGCCACTTCGCGGGCATTGAGGAAACCGGAGAAACAGGCCATTTCCCAGATCTTGAAATACTTGCGCGCAGTTTCTTCGAGAATGCTGCAAGGCACGTTGGCGCCGATGTTGAAGACAAACGCCTCGATCGGGCCGAGGCGGTTTTCAATCTCTTCAATCAACGCAATCACGTCTTCTTCCTTGCGCGCATCGCAGGCAAAACCGTGTGCTTCGCCACCCTCGGCCTGAATCGCCTCGACCAGCGGCTGCAATTTGTCGGCGCTGCGCCGGGTGACGCAAGCGATAAAACCTTCTCTGGCAAAGCGCTTGGCAATCGCTCCGCCAGTGGCATCGCCCGCACCCACCACCAACACGACCTTCTTGTTATTCATGGGTAGATCCCTTTAGTAAACGATCGTTAAGTGAACGAACGTTATGCTAGGATCCGGACAACGTCAAGGCGGTCGATCAAGAGGGCAAGCACATGCGGTATTCCGCCGGTCATAAGCTGGAAACCCGAGAAAAGCTGCTGAACAGCAGCGCGCTGTCAGCCAAGCGTTCGGGCTTTTCCACAGTCGGTGTCGATGGTTTGATGAAGGCTATCGGCCTCAGTGGCGCAGCGTTTTATAGCCACTTTTCGTCGAAAAACGAGCTGTTCACGGCGATCGTCGAGCGTGAACTGTGTCAGAGCCTGGAGCGACTGGGAGGGCAGGGGGCGCAGGATCGTGAGCGGCTGGAACGCTGTCTGAAACAGTACCTGAGCATGGCTCACGTGGAGCAGCCTGAATCGGGCTGCGCCTTGCCGACACTGGGTGCGGAAATTGCCCGTTCAGATGATCAGGTTCGCGAGCAGGCAGAGTTGTGGATTTGTCGGTTGCACGCCAGTTGGGCGCAGATTCTGGAAAGCGACAGCCTGGCGTGGGCTATTCTGTCGCAATGCGTCGGAGCGTTGGTAGTGGCGCGGATGCTGGTGACGCCGGAGATTCAACGGACGGTTTTGAAATCCAGTCATGAGGAAATCGGGCGTCAGCTGGCTGCTCGACAAGGCGAGCAGCCAGCATGATTCATTTGCAGATGACGATCATGCTGCGGCTGGTATAACCGGCCGGATTAAGACCGAACGGGTAGTCGCCGGGTTCTTCCACGGCGTCCCCTGATTTGGCGATGACTTTGTAGCCCTTTGGGGCGCAGGCATTGGCGGCGCTGGTGTAGCACTTGTCCCAAGAGGACGACAGCCCGGAACAGTTGATGTGCAGCCCTTTTTTACCGTGCTTCACTTGGGTCTTGGCGGTGGCTGCGCACCCCGCTACTGCCAATACAGCGATCAGTATCAAAATTCGTTTCATTACCGTCCTTATGGTAGCCACGAGTCTGGCGCTCGGGTCTGCCTGTATTCGCCTGCGCTTTAAGCGGTTCGATATCCCTGTCCGAAAAAATCCATGCCTGGCACTGAGTTAAGGGGCCTAAACATGGCCTAAATGAACGCCAATTGCCAGACCTTCGTCAAATCCTGTTTCAATCTGCCGCTACAACGGGTTTGGCGCTACTGCCCATGGTCATGGTTGCCCCGACGGAAGCCAGAATAATGCACAGGATCGCCATCCATTGTGACAGCGTGAGGTACTCCTGCAGGAATAGCAGCCCGGACAACGCGCCAAAGGCCGGTTCGATGCTCATCAACGTCCCAAAGGTGCGGGCTGGTATGCGGGTGAGGGCGACCATCTCCAGCGTGTAGGGCAAAGCAGTCGAGAGGATGGCGACGCCGATGGCCACCGGGATCAGCGACGGGGTGAGCAATGCCGCGCCGGCATGCACTATGCCGATCGGGGCGACAAACAGTGCGGCAATCATCACGCCCAGCGCCGCGGTCGTCACGCCGTTGTCGGCGCCAGCCTTTTGGCCGAACAGAATGTACAGCGCCCAGCACACGCCGGCCCCCAAGGCGTAACCGGCGCCCATTAGATCAATCCCCGTGGATGTCGCTCCTGTCGGGATCAACAGCAGCAGGCCAACTGCCGCCAGAGCAATCCAGAGAAAGTCGATAGCGCGGCGGGAGGCGTAGATGGCGACGGCCAACGGACCCGTGAATTCAAGCGCGACTGCAATGCCAAGTGGCACGGTGCGCAATGACATATAGAAGAGGAAGTTCATGCCGCCCAGCGCCATTCCGTAAACGATCACCGTGCGCAAGGATTGAGCGGTCAGCCTGGCGCGCCACGGACGCAGCAGTAACAGCATGATCACGCTGGCGAAGACCAGGCGCAGAGTGGTCGTCCCTTGGGCGCCAACCACCGGGAACATGCTCTTGGCCAGAGAGGCGCCAGACTGGATGGATGCCATGGCTATTAATAAGAGGCCAACCGGGAACAGTATTGAGGCCAGAGAGCGAGGTTGGTCAGTCATTGCGAGGCATCATCCGAAGGTGAGAGCAGGGTGTTGTTTTAAGTGTTGGGCAATATACTGCGCATTCGCTGACGTTGCATCTATATATAAGCAGGCTTTTTCGGTGCATTGATAGAAAACTGAAATTAACGGTTGACGGCAGATTCAGGAGGTCTATAATTCGCCCCACTTCCGGCGCAGTCGAAACGGAAAACTGCTTGAGATTCAACGAGTTACGCAGTTTTCGGCAGCGGCTTGCTTCAGTTCATCGAAGCCTGGAAGGAGTTGAAAGAGCGGTGATGTTTGGCTCTTTTGACGGTTCGATCTTCTCGGTCGAAAGCGGAGAAAAAGAG
>NZ_JAJSLU010000007.1:0-5792 GCF_023063025.1 Pseudomonas sp. YL2
GATGAAGAATCAGGGCGAATACCGATCAGTTTGAGATTCTAGGGTTGCTGAGCAACATAGAATCTCCCACAGAGGATCTACAGCGAACACACAATCTGTGCATGACAAAAATTCAACTGTGGGAGCGAGCCTGCTCGCGAAGAGGCCCGCCCAGCCAGCACAACTCATCAGCTCCGGGCAAACGCCACCGCCGCCGCAAACTGCTCTTCACTCGGCCGCACCCCGGTGTACAGCACAAACTGCTCCAGCGCCTGGATCGCAATCACTTCAAGCCCGGTAATCACCTTCTTACCCTCGGCCCGCCCGCGCACGATCAGCGGCGTTTCCGACGGAATCGCTACCACATCGAATACCGTGTCGGCGGCCTGGATCACTTCAGGCTCGAACGCCAGTTGCCCGGCCTCCGGCCCGCCGTCCATGCCCACCGGGGTGACGTTGATCAGCATCTGCGGCCGCTCGTCGCCGAGCTCCGCCTGCCAGCGATAGCCCAGCGAGTCCGCCAGTGCCCGTCCGGCGCGCTCGTTACGCGCAACGATCAAGCCATTCTTGTAGCCACCATCGCGCAAGGCACTCGCCACTGCTTTGGCCATGCCGCCGCTGCCGCGCAGGGCAAACGTCGTGTCTTGCGGTACCGCGTGGGTTTCCAGCAATTGCGCGATGGCGATGTAATCGGTGTTGTAAGCCTTGAGATGGCCGTTGGTGTTGACGATGGTATTGATCGACTGGATCGCCGCTGCCGACGCATCCAGCTCATCGACCAGCGCGATGCAGGCTTCCTTGAACGGCATCGACACCCCGCAACCACGAATCCCCAGCGCACGAATCCCGCCAACGGCCCCCGGCAGGTCCTGACTGCTGAACGCCTTGTAATAGAAGTTCAGGCCCAACTGCTCATACAAATGGTTATGAAAGCGCAGACCGAAATTCCCCGGACGCCCCGACAGGGACATGCACAGCTGGGTATCTTTGTTGGGATTCATCTGCATGAAACTTCTCCTTGAAAACGGACTTTCGGATGGACGGAGTTAGCCATTCCATCGGGTTCTGGACGATCATAAGCGCCTGTCTGCAACGGGCCGCGTGCCCCTTTGACCTGCCGGTAAAGAAGCCGGTACAGACCTTACACAAAATTTACCCAGCGGCTGTGCTGATTTTCAGAATTTCGCTGTCATAGAAGTATCCCCGCGACAACTTTGGGCCTGGTGCAGGCCCGGACGCCGGGTCGAAGAACCGAGGAATTATCATGATTCGTAAACTCCCCATCGTGGCCTTGTTGATTGGTGCATTCGCTATCACAGGTCAGGCAGAAGCCCACGGCGGTGGCTGGCAGGGTCCGGCAGTGTTTGGTGCGATCGTCGGCTCGGCCATCATCGGCTCCGCGTTGATCAACCAGGACCGGCCGGTCTATGTGCAACAGCCTGTTTACGCTCAACCGGCACCGGTTTACGTACAACAACCGCCGCCACCGGTCTACTACCAGCCGGCGCCGGTCTATGTGCAACAACCGGTCTATGTGCCTGGCCCGGTCTACTACGGCCCACCACGCGGCTACTACGGCCGGCCACACGGCTACTACGGTGGCCCGCGCTGGTAATCGCAACCAACAAGCCCCGCTTTATAGCGGGGCTTTTTTATGACCGTCGGTCGGGCAGAGTCTGAAAAAATCTCGCCAAGGTCGCTGTGAGGACAGTTCCAGCAGCTAAAGTCGGCATGATGGACTTGACCGTCGGGGGCAAAACACGAAACGGTCATCTATTTGTCATGACGGAACCGCAATCTGAATCCGTCCGTAAACAACAGGTTGATAAAAACAAGGACGACCCATGCCTACACAAAATCCGCACCGCATCGTCGGCCTGTGCACTTCAAGCAAGGTGTACAGCGCGCTGACTGAACTGAAACACCTGGAAGGCCACCGCTGCGCCAAGTTTCTTTCGCTGCTGGCGGAGAATCTCGTGCACAAGGGCCTGCTCAATGAGCGCGAAGTGGTGCACATGCTCGACCAGGTTGTCGACTGACACAGTCCTCACTGTGATCAATGACCACTATCGAAAGCGTTGATTGTCCCTGAGCGCAGCGAATCCATAAGGTAGCTCCACAGATTGATGGAGGTACTTGTCATGGCTCAGGTTCAAATCATGTCGGTAATCGGCAGCGCTGTTCCCGCATCGCTCAGAGCGTCGGGATTGCTCGCCTGCTGGTATGTGGTGCGCGATGGCGAGCCGATCAGCGGCCCGCTCACTTCGCTGCCTGCGGCGCAGGCCCTGTCGCAGAAAATCGTCAGCCGCCCATTCCACGCTTAAGGCAACTGGACTTTCGGTTTGGTCTCGATGAACAACGCCCAACTGGACATGAACAGCGCTGCGATCAGCGGCCCGATCACGAAACCGTTGAGGCCGAACACTGCGAGGCCGCCGAGGGTCGAGATCAGGATCATGTAATCCGGCATGCGCGTGTCCTTGCCGACCAGGATCGGGCGCAGCACGTTGTCCACCAGACCGATCACAAACACCCCGAACAGCCCCAGCACCACGCCTTGCCAGATCATCCCGCTGAGCAGGAAGTACACCGCCACCGGCGCCCAGACGATCCCCGCACCCACCGCCGGCAACAGCGACAGAAAGCCCATCAGCACGGCCCAGAGCAACGCACTGGGAATATCGAGAAACCAGAAAATCGCCCCGCCCAAGGCCCCTTGAGTGACCGCCACCACCAGGTTGCCCTTGACCGTCGCGCGCACCACCCGATTGAACTTCAACTGCAAACGGCGCTTGTGGCTCTCCTCCAACGGCACCGCGGTGCGTACCTTGCGCACCAGCTCGGCGCCATCGCGCAGAAAGAAAAACAGCAGGTACAGCATGATGCCGAAGCTGACCACGAACTCGAATGTGCCTTGACCGAAACTGAACGCCTGACTGGCCAGCACCTGACTGCCCTGCATCGACGCCTTGACGATTTTCTCGCGCAGACCGTTGAGTTCGCCCATGCCGAAGCGATCGAGCAAATGCTGAAAATACGGCGGCAGGCTGTGTTTGAACTGTGCCAGATAGGCACCGATGTCCAGTTGGCCGCTTTCGATGTTGTTGTACACCGTCGCGCCTTCCTGGACCAACAGGATGCTGAGGATGATCACCGGCAAGATCGCGATCACCAGGCAGATGCCCAGAGTACAAAGCGCTGTCAGGTTGCGCCGCCAGCCGAATTTGAGCTGTAACTTGCGCTGCATCGGCGCAAACAGAATGCCGAGAATCACCGCCCAGAACACCGCGCCGTAGAACGGCAGCAGAATCCAGATGAAGGCGACCGTCACCAATAGCAACAGCACGGTGAGGGATTTGAATTGCAGGGTTTTTTCGTTCATGTCCGATCCATGTCAGTCAGGCGTCTCGCACGCCCCGAACCTTAGTCAGCCGGGGCGCGCGCGAGTGCCATCTTTGTTCATGGAGCATAGATTGCCTGGACGAAGCAGCCCGGCTAATCAGCGCACCGGCAGTTTAACGATCTGCGCAGTGCTCAACACATCGCCGAAGGTGTCTTCGACTTCCGCCAGCGCGGCCTTGTGCAGCGAATCCTTGTCGATAGACACGCCGTTGGCGCGAGTGATGGCGCGGGTCGCCGAGGCATCGGACGCGACAATCACGTTGTAGCCCAAAGGCGCTGCGTCCCGCGCGGCACCCGCCACACAGGCGTGGGTCATCAGGCCGGAAATGATCAGGGTCTGGATGCCGGCCTTTTTCAATTGCTGGTCAAGGTCGGTGCTGGCGAACACGCTGACGGTGCTCTTTTGCAGCACCACGTCTTGCGGGCGCGGCTGCATGTCCGGGTGAAATTTAACGGTCTGGCCATCGATGGCAAACACTGGCGAGCCGGCCGGGGCAACGTGCTGCACGTGATACACCGGGATCTTGTGACTGTCGGCAAAGGTGATCAGCTCACGGGTTTTCGCCAGGGCAGCGGCACCGTCCGGGATCGGCATCCGGCCGCTGAAATATTCATTCTGGAAGTCGATCACCACCAGCGCAGACTTGCCCGCTGGCAGATGATCGACCGGTGTAGCGCCGGACATTGCCCGAATGGTCGGGTGGTTGTCGGCCATCGCTGCGCTGCTGGCCAATACCCCGGAAAATGCACAAGCGGTGAGAAAGCGGCGAGTAAAGTCCTGCATGGGAAAGTCCTGCCTCGGTTGATTTGACAAGCGAATCTTAAGCAGCCACCGCCGCACCGAACACAGTGGAACCGGCACATGATCTGTGCCCTTTCTGCACAGATGAAGACCACGCACTCAAACGTAGATCCAGATCAATAAACCGCACTTGCCACTGCACTACCCTGCCGCGCTTTTGCGACCGATGCCGCCATGAAGCCAGACCTCCCCCTCGCCGCCCCGGAATTGCTCGCCCCTGCCGGCACCCTGAAGAACATGCGCTACGCCTTCGCCTACGGTGCCGACGCGGTCTATGCCGGCCAGCCGCGTTACAGCCTGCGGGTGCGCAACAACGAGTTCGACCACGCCAACCTCGCCCTCGGCATTCGCGAAGCGCAGGCCCAGGGCAAGCGCTTCTACGTGGTGGTCAACATCGCCCCGCACAACGCCAAACTGAAGACCTTCCTCAAGGATCTGGCGCCAGTGATCGAGATGGCGCCGGACGCGCTGATCATGTCCGACCCGGGCCTGATCATGCTGGTGCGCCGGCATTTCCCGCAGATGCCGATCCACCTTTCGGTGCAGGCCAACACGGTGAACTGGGCGAGTGTCGAGTTCTGGCGGCAACAGGGGCTGAGCCGGATCATCCTGTCGCGGGAATTGTCGCTGGAAGAAATCGGTGAAATCCGTGAACAGGTACCAGGCATGGAACTGGAAGTGTTCGTCCATGGCGCACTGTGCATGGCCTACTCCGGGCGCTGCCTGCTGTCGGGCTACATGAACAAGCGTGACGCCAATCAGGGCACCTGCACCAACGCCTGCCGCTGGAAGTATTCGGCGCAGCAAGCCACGGAAAACCAGCTCGGCGAGATCGTGCAGACCTTCCAGCCGGAGCCGACCCTGGGCATCGGCGCGCCGACCGATCAGGTGTTCCTGCTGCAGGAAGCCAATCGCCCCGATGAATTAATGCCCGCTTTTGAAGACGAGCACGGCACCTACATCATGAACGCCAAGGATCTGCGCGCGGTGCAGCACGTCGAGCGCCTTGCACGCATGGGCGTGCATTCGCTGAAGATCGAGGGCCGGACCAAATCGCACTTCTATTGCGCACGCACCACCCAGGTCTATCGCCGGGCAATTGATGATGCGATGGCCGGGCGCGAGTTCGACCGCAGTCTGATGACCGATCTGGAATCACTGGCCCAGCGCGGCTACACCGAAGGTTTCCTGCGTCGCCATGTGCATGACGAATACCAGAATTATCAGAACGGCAGCTCGGTGTCCGAGCGTCAGCAGTTCGTTGGCGAACTCACCGGCGAACGCCGCGACCGGTTGGCCGAGGTCAAAGTGAAGAACCGTTTTGCCTTGGGCGATCATCTGGAACTGATGACACCCAAGGGCAATTTCCACTTCGATCTGCACCAGTTGCAGAGTGCCAAGGGTGAAACCATTGAAGTCGCCCCCGGCGACGGGCACACGGTTTACCTGCCAATTCCGGATGCGGTGGATTTGCGCTTTGGCCTGCTGATGCGCGACCTGACTCCTTGACCCCCTCCCAAGTAGGAGCTGTCGAAGGGGGCGGGCGCTTGTGGTCGTTTTTTCCAAACACAGACGCAAAAGATCCGGCCGCCGCCGGTCCCCCACCAGG
>NZ_JAJSLU010000007.1:5802-70612 GCF_023063025.1 Pseudomonas sp. YL2
CCGAAGGCTGCGATCCTTTGATCTTGTTCTTCAATAACAAAGTCAAAAGATCGCAGCCTTCGGCAGCTCCTACACAGGGAATGCGGGTGTAGCGGGGTCAGAGGAATTCTTCGCGCAACATCGCCACGAACGCCTCACGCGCCGGGTGTACCCCGGCGTTTTCGTGCCAGTAAAACAGGTTGTCGATCGCCGTCAGTTCGGGAAACTCATAGCCCACGCAGCCAGCGCCTTTGGCGTATTGCTCGAACACGCCTTTAGGCACCAAGGCCACCCCGGCGCCAGCACTCACGCAACCGACAATCGCCCCGTAACTCGCCAGGCTGACAATCGGCAGCGCCTGCCCCTGACGCAACAACCAGTGCTCCAGCGCCGCCCGATACGGGCAACCCTGCGGCCACATGAACACGGTTTTATCCTGCAGATCGTGGATGTCGCGCACCGGTCCGAATGACGTCGAGGCAATCAGTAGCAACTCCTCGCGGTACATCGGCGTGCGTTTCAGTTGCGAGCGCTCGACGTCCACCGCGACGATCGCACCGTCGAGGCGATGGCTGACGGTGTCGTCGAGTAATTGGCCCCAGGTGCCAGTGGTCAATTCCAGCGCCACCTGCGGATAGCGCTGGTGAAACTTGGCCAACAGCCGCGGCAAACGCCCGGTGGCCGAGGACTCGATCGCGCCGATACGCAGCGGGCCAGAGGGTTCGGCGGCGGGATCCACCGCGCGCTTGGCTTCGGCGGTCAGGGCCAGAATCTGCTCGGCATACGCAAGAAACGTCTGCCCCGCCGGGCTGATCCGTAGCCCGCGCCCCTCGCGCAGAAACAGCGCCACACCGAGTTCCGCTTCCAACGCCTTGATCCGTGCGGTGATGTTCGACGGCACACAAAACAATTTTTCAGCGGCGCGGGCAATGCTGCCCTCGTCAGCCACGGTCTTGAACATGCGGATCTGCGCCAGCTCCATACTCATCACTCAAAGTGAACATTCAGCGCAGTATAAGTCAGTTGTGGAGACTTGTTGACCGCCCGGATACTCGGCGCATCAACCCTTGCGGTGCGCCGATCATGCCGTCTCCTTCTCCCTTGAAAATCATTCTGGCCATGGCCTTCGTGGTCGGCTGCTGGGCCTATTCACCCACCGGCATTCACATCGGCCTGCAAGCCTACGACCCCGGGCATCTGGCGCTGCTGCGGTTTCTTTTGGCGTCGGTGTTCATGGCTGTCATCGCTGCCTTCAAAGGTATTCGCCTACCGCAACGGCGCGATGTGCCGCTGCTGTTCGCTTTGGGCTTGTTCGCGGTCAGCCTGCATCACGTGGCGCTGAACATCGGCCAGCAAAGTGTCAGCGCCGGCGCCTCCAGCGTACTGGCGCAGTCGAGCCCGCTGTTCAGTACGCTGCTGGCGCGTTACGTGTTCAAGGATCAGGTCAGTGTCTGGCGATGGGGCTGCGTCTTGCTGGGACTGGTCGGGGTGGTGATCGTGGTCAGCGCCGATCGGGGCCTGGGGCAGATCGACGCGCATGGCTTGCTGATTCTGCTGGCGGCGCTGTCATGGAGCATTTATTTCGCCCTGCAAAAACATCACGCCCGACGTTATGACGGCTTCAGTCTGGCTTGTTATGCGGTGTGGTCGGGGACGCTGCTGTTGCTGATTTATCTGCCGGGGCTGGGTGCGGCGGTGGTGAAAGCGCCGCTGCAAGTGCAGTGGGCAGTGCTGGCGCTGGGGGTATTTCCCAGTGCACTGGCCTATCTGGCCTGGGGCTTTGTGCTCAAGCATGTGGACTTGAGCCGGGCGACGATGACGTTGTACCTGATACCACCGACGGCGATGGGGATTGCTTCGCTGGGATTGGGCGAGCGGCCGACGCTGATGGTGCTGGTGGGGTCGGCGGTGGTGTTGATCAGTGTGCTGGCGTTGAATCTGGAGCGGCGGGTGGAGGGTCGACCGATTGAGGTCTGATCGAGGTTTTTACTGAGGCTATGACCCCATCGCGAGCAGGCTCACTCCTACAGGGGGATGCGTTCTACCTGTGGGAGCGAGCTTGCTCGCGAAAGGGCCGGCGCAGACTATAAATATCTCATGCCGGGTTAGCCTCAGCGCCTGTCATCCGACAATGGCGTCGGCTCATCCGCCGGTGGCACATCATCATCGTCCGCCGCCGGGTCCTTCCAGTCTTCCGGCCGATCGGCATCACTCAACGGATCGCGCCCCGGACTCATGCCCGGCGGCGCATCGTGATCGGCCAGTGTCGGCTCATCCGTGCCGGGCACCGGACGGGTTGGATCGGTCGGCAACACACCACCCTGAAACAGCAAATCATTAGCCATGACACACCTCACCAAGGAGGTCCGGAGAACCCGGGCCATACATCTTGGAAGCGCGCCTGCGCAGGCGGTGCTATCGAGCAGACCAACGGCAATCAGCCCTGCGCACTGAAGCGGTCGCGGCTGTTGGTCAGGTGCAGCCACATGGCCGCGCGCGCCGCGTCCGAATCCTGCCGTTTGATCGCATTCAAGATCGCTTCGTGCTCCAGATGGGCCAACTGCCCCAGCTTGCTCAGATCCGCCGCGCCACGCTCGGCGGCATTGAGCCGCTGACGTGGAATCATCGCGCTGCCCAAGTGCTGCATGATTTCGCTGAAGCAGACGTTGCCGGTGGCTTCGGCAATAAGCAAATGAAAGCGTCGGTCGGCCTCGACGCAACTATCGTTGCTGTCCAGCAGACGCTGATAGTCATCCAGCGCCTGACGCATTTGCAGCAATTGCTGCTCGCTGCGACGTGACGCGGCCAACGCCGCAGCCTGCGTCTCCAGGCCCATGCGCAATTCAAGAATGCTGCGCACGCCGAGCGCGGTGTCGACATTCAGGCGCAAGCCCTGCTCCGCGACGCGCTCGATGACGAACGTGCCGATGCCGTGCCGCGTCTCCACCAGCCCCGACGCCTGCAACTTGGAAATCGCCTCGCGCACCACCGTGCGACTGACGCCGTGCTCCTGAACGATGGCGTTCTCCGACGGCAGCTTGTCGCCGGGCGACAGCCGGCCGAGCAGGATGCTCTGGGTGAGTTTTTCCACCAGATCGTGTGCGAGGTTGTGCGCACGTTTGGGCGCGGGGGCGTCGAGGTCTTCTTGCATGTTCGGTTCCGGTGATCGGGGCTTGCCGATCGTAGCACTGCGCGGTGGCTGACGAGTCGATTTTAGCGCCGAAACCGCCTTCAACTTGTATGACAACACTCAATAAATCGAAAAAAACGCAACAACCAAGCGCTACGCCCTGTTTGAGCATTTGGATCGTGAACCCCAAGAGGCGCGTCTGACGGCCGCGATTAAAACCAATAAAAACGGGGAAAAACACCAAAAATAAATAAAGAATTCGTTCACCAGACAAATTTAATCGCTCCACCCCACTTGTAGGACAAAAAATCTCAGTTGTATGATGTCTATCAACAACGCACCATCCAGCCCTACCCCGCATAAAAATAATCAGTGGGAGAAAACCAAGTGAAAACCTCCGTCTCCGGGATGAACGAGGGCGTCGATTCGACACTCGCGTCCGCCATCTCGAAAGTGAAACGCCACGTCCTGCCGCTCTTCGTGATCATGTTCATCGTCAATTACATTGACCGGGTGAACATCGGTTTCGTCCGCACTCACATGGAACATGATCTGGGCATCGGGGCTGCCGCCTACGGCTTCGGCGCCGGTCTGTTCTTCATCGGTTACGCGCTGTTCGAAGTGCCGTCCAACATGCTTTTGCAAAAAGTCGGCGCGCGTATCTGGCTGACCCGCATCATGCTCACCTGGGGCCTGGTCGCCGCCGGCATGGCGTTCATCCAGAACGAAACGCACTTTTACATCCTGCGCTTTCTGCTCGGCGTGGCCGAGGCCGGGTTCTTTCCCGGGGTGATCTACTACTTCACGCGCTGGCTACCCGGCGCCGAACGCGGCAAGGCGATTGCAATTTTCCTCAGTGGTTCGGCAGTCGCCTCGCTGATCTCCGGCCCGTTGTCCGGCCTGCTCTTGCAGATCAACGGCCTCGGCATGCACGGCTGGCAATGGATGTACTTCATCGAGGGCATGTTTTCCGTGGGGCTGTGCGTGTTCGTCTGGTTCTGGCTCGACGCCAAACCGCATGACGCGAAATGGCTGACCCGCGCCGAACAGGACGCACTGGTCAGCGCCATCGACGATGAACAGAAGGCCCGCGAAGCCGCGACGCCGATCCGCCCGTCAATGGGCAAACTGCTCAAGGACCGGCAAATCATCCTGTTCTGCCTGATCTACTTTTTCATTCAGCTGACGATCTACGCCGCGACGTTCTGGCTGCCGAGCATCATCAAGAAAATGGGTGAGATGAGTGACTTCCAGGTCGGGCTGTTCAACTCGATCCCGTGGCTGCTGTCGATCGTCGGCATGTACGCCTTCGCCGCTTTCTCGGCCAAGTGGAAGCACCAGCAAGCCTGGGTCGCCACCGCGTTGTTGATCGCCGCAGCAGGGATGTTCATGTCCACCACCGGCGGGCCGATCTTCGCCTTTGTCGCGATCTGTTTTGCCGCGCTGGGCTTCAAGTCCGCCTCATCGTTGTTCTGGCCGATTCCGCAGGCCTATCTGGATGCACGGATCGCCGCGGCAGTGATCGCACTGATCAACTCGGTAGGCAACCTCGGCGGCTTCGTCGCGCCGACCACCTTCGGCCTGCTCGAAGAACACACCGGCTCGATTCAGGGCGGCCTCTACGGCCTGGCCGCGACCTCGATCATCGCCGCGATCATCGTCTTCGCTGCACGCACCACCCCGAAACCCGCTGCTGACCTCGCCGTGGCCGAGGCCGCGCCAAAGCACGCATGACTTCCTTTTTAAAGATGCTGACAAGGATAAAAACATGACCGCACACGACACTGCCAAAGCGCCAATCATCACTGAAATGCAGGTGATTCCCGTGGCCGGCCACGACGGCATGCTGCTCAACCTGAGCGGCGCCCACGGGCCGTTTTTCACCCGCAATATCGTCATTCTCAAGGACAACGCCGGCCACACTGGCGTCGGTGAAGTGCCCGGTGGCGAGCGCATCCGCCAGACACTGGAGGACGCCCGCAGCCTGGTGCTCGGCAGCACAATCGGCAACTATCAGAAGATCCTCAATCAGGTGCGCCAGACCTTCGCCGAACGTGATGCCGGCGGCCGTGGTCTGCAGACGTTCGACCTGCGCATCACCATCCACGCGGTCACCGGACTCGAAGCCGCCCTGCTCGACCTGCTCGGGCAACACCTCGACGTACCGGTCGCGGCGCTGCTCGGCGAAGGCCAGCAACGCGATCAAGTGAAGATGCTCGGTTATCTGTTTTATGTCGGCGATCAACGCGAGACCAACCTCGCCTACCGCAGCGAACCGGACGCCGATAACGACTGGTTCCGCGTGCGTCACGAGAAGGCCATGACCGCCGAAGCGGTGGTGCGCCTGGCCGAAGCGGCTCAGGCGAAATACGGTTTCCAGGATTTCAAACTCAAGGGCGGTGTGCTCAGTGGCGACGCGGAAATCGAAGCCGTGACGGCGCTGGCCGAACGCTTTCCCGAGGCACGCATCACCCTCGACCCGAACGGCGCGTGGTCACTGAAAGAAGCGATCCGCCTGTGCCGCGATCAACATAAGGTGCTGGCTTACGCCGAAGACCCGTGCGGTGCGGAAAACGGTTACTCGGGGCGTGAAGTCATGGCCGAGTTTCGCCGCGCTACCGGGCTGAAGACGGCGACCAACATGATCGCCACCGACTGGCGCGAGATGGGCCACGCCATTCAGTTGCAGTCGGTGGACATTCCGTTGGCCGACCCGCACTTCTGGACCATGCAAGGCTCGGTGCGTGTCGCGCAACTGTGCCATGAGTGGGGCCTGACCTGGGGCTCGCACTCCAACAACCATTTCGATATTTCTTTGGCGATGTTTACCCACGTCGCGGCGGCGGCACCGGGCGACATCACTGCTATCGACACGCACTGGATCTGGCAGGACGGCCAGCGTCTGACCAAGGCCCCGCTGCAAATTGTCGACGGTTGCGTGCAAGTGCCGCAGAAACCGGGGCTGGGTGTGGAACTGGACATGGATCAGCTGGCCAAGGCCCACGAACTGTACAAAGGCATGGGTCTCGGCGCACGGGATGACAGCGTGGCGATGCAGTTTTTGATACCGGGGTGGACGTTCGATAACAAGCGGCCGTGTCTGGTGCGCTGAATTCTGATCTGCAGTCCACCACTGTCCCCTGTGGGAGCGGGCTTGCTCGCGAAGGCGGCGTGTCAGTCGATATTTGAGTTGACTGACACGCCGCCTTCGCGAGCAAGCCCGCTCCCACAGGGGGGGGGATTTGTGTCAGGCAGAGATTTGTACCAGCCACTGCTTGAACGCCGTCATCGCCGCCGTCTCCGGCCGTGACTGCAAGCGCGTCAGCCAATAACTGCCGGTGGTGATTTCAATCGCAAACGGCTGACGAATCACGTCCGCCGCCAGTTGCCGGGCGAACATCAGCGGCGGTGCCAACGCCACCCCGCTGCCCTGCAGCGCGGCCTCCATCATCGCCAGCGATGAGTCGAACACAATGCTTTGCGGCGGCGCCGCGTGGGTCGCCAGGCCGGCGGCGTGAAACCATTCCGGCCATTCATCGGTGCGATAGGAACGCAGCAAGCGCTGTTGCAGCAGATCGCCCGGGGTATGCAACTGCCGGGCAATTTCCGGCACGCACAGCACCGACAATGGCGCATCGAGCAGGCGCGTGGCCTCGATGCCGTGCCACGCCCCGGCGCCAAAACGAATCGCGTAATCCAGCCCCTCGGCGGCCACGTCGACACGATTGTTGTGAGTCGACAGCCGCAAATCTATGAGCGGATGTTTCGCCTGGAAGTCTGGCAGCCGTGGCAGCAACCAACCGACCGCAAAGGTTCCGACGGCACCCACGGTCAACATTTCCCGAGACTGACCGCCGGCCAGCCGCTCGAGCATCTGCGCGATATGATCGAACGACGTGGTCAAAACCGGCAACAGGGTCTCGCCTTCACTGGTCAGCATCAGCCCGCGGGGCAGGCGTTTGAACAGGGTGACGTTGAGTTGCGCTTCGAGGCTTTTCACCTGATGGCTCACCGCCGCCTGAGTCACGCATAACTCCACGGCGGCACGGGTAAAGCTCAGATGCCGCGCCGAAGCTTCGAACGCGCGCAGTGCATTGAGCGGCAGTTGAGGTCGAATCATGCCCAGTCCCAAATTTTTCTAATGGCTCGTCCGAGTTTTCATCGTTTGTCGACGAATGCCAGACTGCCTAAATTGTCGGCGCTGATCAGCTGCCCAACCTTGCGATTGCCCGCAGTTTAGCGGGATATCACCCTCAACACTCATGGAGAGTGGTTCACTCATGTCCTTCATCACCCCGAGCAAAGTCATTTCCTGCAGCGCTTTCGGCCTGTTTTTCGGCGCCACCGCGTGCATGGCCGCCACACCCGGCGACGAGCAACTGCAAGCGCTGGTGAACAAAGCCGTCACCCCGGTGATGCAGCAGCAGAACATCCCCGGCCTCGCCGTCGCCATCACCATCAACGGCCAACCGCATTACTTTAATTACGGCGTCGCCGCCAAGGACACGGGGCAGAAAGTCAGCGAAAACACCCTGTTCGAAATCGGCTCGGTGAGCAAAACCTTCGCCGCGACCCTGGCCGGCTATGCGCAGGCGACGGGCAAACTGGACCTGTCGACCAAGGCCAGCCAGATCTGGCCAGAACTCAAGGGCAGCGCTTTCGACAACATCAGCGTGCTGCAACTGGGCACCTACAGCGCCGGCGGCCTGCCGCTGCAATTCCCTGGCCAGTGGGATTCGGCGGAGAAGATGCTCGGCTACTACCAACAGTGGAAACCGAGCTTCCCGGCCGGTAGCCAGCGCCTGTATTCCAACCCGAGCCTGGGCCTGTTCGGTTATCTGGCCGCCAAGACCCTCGGTCAGCCATATGATCAGGTGATGAGCGAGACCCTGCTGCCGAAACTCGGCCTGCAGCACACTTATCTGCAGGTGCCGAAGGCGCAAATGAACCTGTATGCGCAGGGCTACGACAAGAACAACCAACCGGTGCGCGTCACTCCGGGCGCCATGGATTCAGAAGCCTACGGCGTGAAAACCAGCGCCGCCGACATGCTGCGTTACGTGCAGGCCAACCTGAAACCGGCAAGCCTTGAAACGCCGCTGCAACAAGCCATCGCCAACACCCACACCGGCTACTACAGCGTCGGCGACATGACCCAGGGCCTGGGTTGGGAAATGTACCGTTACCCGATCAGCCTCGACCGCTTGCTGGCCGGCAACAGCACGGAAATGGCCATGCAGCCGCACAAGGTGCAATGGCTGACCCCGCCACAACCGCAGGCGAAAAATGTGCTGATCAACAAGACCGGCTCTACCGGTGGCTTTGGGACCTACGTGGCGTTTGTGCCGTCGAAGGATGTCGGCGTGGTGATTCTGGCGAACAAGAACTTTCCGATTCCGGAGCGGGTGAAGATTGCTCACACGATCCTCAGCGCTTTAGCCGACTGAAAATCAAATGATCGCAGCCTTCGGCAGCTCCTACACCGATCCCATGTAGGAGCTGCCGCAGGCTGCGATCTTTTTGGGCGGGCCATAAAAATGGGCGACCTGCAGAGGTCGCCCATTTTTTGATTCAGGCCATGCCATCAGTCATCCGGCATTTCCGGTGGCTTGCTCGGTTTCGCCGGTTTACTCGCCTTGGCGCCCTTCTCGCCTTTCTTGGCTGCCGGTTCGGCGGCGGTGGCCTTGGTTTCAGCGACTGTCGGTGCGCTGATTTCTTTCTCGCTGGCCGGCAGTGCATCAACCGTGTCGAAGATTTTCTTCAGGTCCACCGATTTCGCTTCATCGCCCGAGGCCGACAGTTTGGTCTCGCCGTCCTTGCCCAGCAGGAATACTTTCGGGTACGCGCCGGCACCGAGTTTCAGCGACCGCAGCAAAGCCATGGTGTCTTGCTGGCCGAGATCCTTGCCGTCGAGTTGTCCGGCCATATTGAGGATGGTGTAGACCTTGATGTTGCGGTCGGCGACGCCCTTCTTGTTCGCCGGATCTTCCAGCGACTTTTTCAACCCCACCCACACCGGGTCGACGGTGCTTTGGGCGATCACGATCAACGGTCGGGCCCGTCCCATATCCCCGGCTATGGGCGAGTCATTGTCAGCGGCGAACAAGGGGCCGGCAATCGCCAGCAAGAGTGTCAGGGTCAGTGACCTGATGAGCATGCGCATCTCCTTTTGATATCCACGCTCTAATGATTGCGCATCGCGGCGATTGTTCCGGGGTCGTGCCCGGCAAATATGTTTCGCCTTGTCAGAAGCTTAGGTCAGCCACGTCATTGCGCAACTGCATCGGCATAATCGTGACGCGGATTTGATTACCTTTTATCAGCGCATTAGGGTGGTCGTTCTGCCCACGAAATGGAGTTCAACCCATGCACATCGACTACCTGTGCGATCACCCGCATTTGATTGAGGAACTGGCCGAACTCAATTTCAAGGAGTGGGGCGAATTCCGTGACGGCGATACCCTTGAAGCCCGCACCGAGCGGATGCGCGCGGCCTGCGGCAAGGGTGCGGTTCCCAGCGTGGTGGTGGCCATTGAAGACGGCAAATTGCTCGGTGGCGCGCTGCTGATCGACAGCGACATGAAGATCCGTCCCGAGCTGACGCCATGGCTGGCCGGGGTTTATGTGAAGGCCGAAGAGCGTGGACGCGGGGTTGCTTCGCAACTGGTCAATCGGATTGTCGAAGAAGCCAGGGCGTTGGGCGTACAGACGTTGTATCTGTACACCGATGCGGCGCAAGCACTGTATGCGGGGTTGGGTTGGGAGGTGGTCGAGGATCTGGTCTACGAGGATTTGCCGGTGACCGTCATGAAATTCAACATCCTTCATACCCCAGTGTAGGAGCTGCCGCAGGCTGCGATCTTTTGATCTTGATCGTAAAAACGAAGATCAAAAGATCGCAGCCTGCTGCAGCTCCTACATCAGAACGCCAGTTTATAGCCGATCAACAGCAACATGGTCGCCAGGCACGGGCGCAGCAATTCATCGGAAATGCGCCCGGTCAGGTGGCTGCCGAGCCAGATGCCTGGCAACGAACCCATGAGCAGAAAGCCCAACACGCCCCAGTCCATGTTGCCCATGCTCGCGTGGCCCAGACCGGCAACCAGGGTCAACGGCACGGCGTGGGCGATTTCGGTGCCGACCAGGCGCCGGGTTGGCAGCAGCGGATAGAGGATGAACAACGCGACCGTGCCGAGGGCGCCGGCGCCGATCGAGGTCAGGGCGACCATGGTGCCGAGGATCAGCCCGGTGATCACCGTCATCACATTCAGGCGCGCGCCGCTCGGGTTGTAATTGCCGCCCGCGCGTTTGTGGGCGAATTCGAGCAGGCGCTTCTTGAACAGAATCGCCAGCGCCGTGGCGAACAGCACGAAGCCCAAGGCCTGTTTGATGATCGCGTTCATCGCCTCGGGCGCGGTGTGCAGGGTGCTGAGAAACCACAGGGTCATGGCGACTGCCGGCACGCTGCCGAGGGTCAGCCAGCCGGTGATGGCCCAGTCGATGTTGTTGTTCTTTTTGTGCACCAGCACGCCACTGGATTTGGTAATGGCCGCGTATAACAGGTCAGTGCCCACCGCGGTTGCCGGGTTGATACCGAACCACAGCAGGATCGGCGTCATCAACGAACCGCCGCCGACACCGGTCATGCCGACAATAAAACCCACCACCAGCCCGGCAATCACCAGGCCGAAATTTGCCAATTCCATTAAGACGTCCAGAAAAAACGACAGGAAAAATCTGGCCCGCAGCATAGCGATTTTTCATATAACCACATATATCGATGCGGTCTATCGTTATGCCTTTGTTCAAATCCACATCATCTCTACTGTAGGAGTGAGCCTGCTCGCGGTAGCGTTTTATCAGACACGAATGATTTGTTTGCGGGGGCGCCATCGCGAGCAGGCTCACTCCTACAAAGACATGCGGGGGCGCGCCCGGCCCGGTTGGGTGAAACTGTGATGCCGGTTGATCCACACCGTCGCCAGCGCGATCAGCGACAGGATCAACAACGCCCATGGAAACGACATCGCGCCCGCCCGATCCAGCAGCAACCCGCCAAACAGACCGCCGCCAGCAATCGCCACGTTCCAGGAGGTGGTGAGCATCGCTTGCACCACGTCCACATGCTCGCCGGCCGAATCCGCCGCCGCCGTCAGCAGCAACGTCGCCGAGCCACCAAACGAAAGGCCCCACACGGCCATGCAGGTGTAGATCAGCCACGGCGACGGAGATATCAGCGCCAGCACCAGTGCGGTCACGGCAAACACCGCGAGGCTGATCAGCGTCAGCCAGCGCAACCAGCGATCCACCAGCAGGCCGATGATCCAGATCCCCACCAGCGAACACAGGCCGAACACCAGCAGCACCAGATCGACGCGCTCGGCCAGCCCGGCCTGCATCAGGAACGGCGCAATGTAGGTGTAGAGAATGTTGTGCCCGAGCATCCAGGTCAGCACCACGAACAGCACCGGCCGTACGCCCGGCAGACGCAGAGATTGCAGCAACGGCAGGCGTTCGGCGCTGGCCTGGCCCGGACGGTCCGGCACCGCCAGCACAATCCACGCCGCCAGCACCAACGCCAGCGCCGACATGATCCCGAATGAGGCGCGCCAGCCGATCAGGTTGCCCAGCCAGGTTCCCGCCGGGGTGCCCAGCGACAGCGCCACCGGGGTGCCGAGCATGGCGATTGCCAGTGCCCGCCCCTGCTGGTGCACCGGCACGATGCCACGGGCGTAACCGGCCATGATTCCCCACGACAGCCCTGCCGCCATCCCGGCGAGAAACCGCGAGGCCAGGGTCAAGCCGTAATGGCTGGAGAACGTGGTCACCGTGTTGAACACCAGGAACCCGCCAACCGTCATCAACAGCACCCGCCGCCGTGGCCAGCCCCGGGTGGCGACGGTCAGCGGAATCGCCGCGACAATCGAGCCCAGCGCATACAGCGTCACCAGTTGCCCGGCGAGCACTTCGCTGACCCCAAGCCCGACGCCGATCTGCGGCAGCAGCCCGGCCGGCAGGGTCTCGGTGAGGATGGCGATGAAGCCGGTCATGGCGAACGCCAGTAACGCGGCATAGGGCAGTTTTTCTGTGCGGGTAGCGCGGTCGATACGGTTGAAGTCGGTGCTTGCGGAGTCGGTCATGACAGGTGCAGCTCCCTTTGGATCAATAGTAGCGATGGATTGTATACAAAAATCCCACGCACAATTTGATCAATGTGGGAGCGAGCCTGCTCGCGAATGCGGTGGATCTATCAGAGATTCAGCGCCTGGCAGATCGCTTTCGCGAGCATGCTCGCCCCCACATTGGATCTCCGCACTTACTGCACCGGCAAAAAATTCAGGAACAGCAGACTCTGCGCGTAATTCAACCCTATGCGCCGGTAGCGCTCATCAAGCATCTGCGCCAGCAGGTCGAGCCGCGCGACGATCTTGCCGAACTCGGTGGCGAAACTCAGGTTGCTGCCCTCCTCCGAGATTTCATTGGAGAACAGCAGCGGCTGGCCTTCCTTGTTCTGGCGCTGGGCCAGAATCCACGTGGCTTTCTCGATGTTGCGCGCGGCGTTGTGGACGAAGGTCGGGTTGATTGCATCGGTCATGTAGAACTCGATGCGATTGCCGTGGGCAGTGACCAGCATGCTGCCGATGGCATAGATGAAGGCGCCGACCCGATCCCCGAGAAACTCCGGACTCATCGCATAGCTGAGCGCCGCCAGATCTTTGCGCCCGCCCAACACCGGTAACGGTTGCTGCTGCTCGACGGCAAGGCGCACCTGTTTCACCGCCGTGTTGATGTCGAGGAAGCCCGACTTGCGCAGTTCTTCCGGGTTGCGCAGGTACAGCTTGCCCATCAACCGATAAAGGCTGTTGAGGTTGTCGCGCATCGCCAACGTGGCCATGCGATCGACGCTGGTCTGCAGGAATTCCTGCGGTTGACCGTCACGCATCTGAGCGATGAAACCGTTGCCGGTCTGGTGCGTGCAACCGCTGACAAACAGCGATGACAGACAGGCCAGCAACAGGCACGGGCGGCGAAAAAATCGGTCGATCGGGTGAAAAACTCTCGGCATGAATTCTCGAACGGGCACATTCCTGTGCGGCGGGCGTCGCCGCATCTTGGCCATGGATAGAGCCGCCGAATCCGGAAAAGTGCAGCGCTGGCACGATTTCCCGACCTTCGGCAACTATTTAGTATGACTTTATATTTGCACTAAACCTTTAACCGGCTATAAATTCTGACTCAACCCACAATTAGCATGACTATTACCCTGTTTTGAAAACAACAACAAAAAGGAAGGTCAACCATGCTTCAATCACGTCACCTGCTCTCCGGCCTCGGACTGTCCCTGATGATCGCCACCCTCTCCGCCAACGCGGCCGGCCTCAGCGCCGAACACAAAGCCTTTGGCAAAACCAATGACGGCACGCCCGTCGAGCAATACATCCTGCGCAACAGCCACGGCATGCAGGCGACCGTCATCACCTACGGCGCCACCCTGCAATCGCTGCTGGTGCCGGACAAACACGGCAAAGCAGCCGATGTGGTGCTGGGTTTCGACGATGTTCAGGGTTACCAGAAAGGCACAGCGTATTTCGGCGCGACCATCGGCCGTTTCGGCAATCGCCTCGCGGACGGCGCGTTCGAACTCGACGGCAAGCGCTATCAGGTGCCGCAGAACGACAAGTCCAACGCTTTGCATGGCGGTACTCAGGGTTTCGACAAGAAGGTCTGGAAAGCGCAGGAAACCAAAGACAAGGATTCAGTCGGCGTGACCCTCACCTATCTGTCGGCGGACGGCGAAATGGGCTTCCCCGGCAATCTCACCACCGAAGTGACCTACCGCCTGACCGACAGCAACGAGTTGCGCATCGACTATAAGGCCAGCACCGATAAACCGACCGTGCTCAACCTGACCAACCACAGCTACTTCAACCTCGCCGGTGCCGGCAATGGCGACATTCTCAAGCAGGTTGCCACCTTGCACGCCAGCCATTACACCCCGGTCACCGGCAAACTGATCCCGACCGGCGAACTGGCGCCAGTGGCCGGCACGCCGATGGACTTCACCAAACCCACCGCGATCGGCACGCACATCAAGGCCGATCACCCGCAGCTGAAATTCGCCGAACCGAAACAGGGTGGCTTCGATTTCAACTGGGTGCTGGATACAAAAGGCGATGTGAGCAAAGTCGCCGCCGAGGTCAGCGATCCGCAGTCAGGGCGGCATTTGCAGTTGTTCACCAGCGAGCCTGGTGTGCAGTTCTATACCAGTAACTTCCTCGACGGCACGGTCAAGGGTAAGGGTGGCAAGGTTTATCCGCACTGGGGTGCGTTTACCCTGGAGACCCAGCACTATCCGGATGCGCCGAATCAGCCGGACTTCCCGAGCACGCGGCTGGATCCGGGGCAGACTTACAACCACAGCGTGGTGTTGAAGTTCTCCGCTAAATGACACTTAGCCCGTGGCGAGGGAGCTTGCTCCCGCTGGCCTGCGCAGCAGGCCCCTGCTTTTTCAACTGAATGAAGAGCAAGGGCCGCTTCGCGCCCCAGCGGGAGCAAGCTCCCTCGCCACAGGTTCATCGCCCTCCATTGGAACCCCTGCGCTATCCTGCTGCCCACTAAGGTATCGACCATCAGCACAGGAGGTTTGAATGCGTACCCTTGAACTGGCAGGCGTGCAGGTTCCAGTGATTGGCCAGGGCACCTGGCGCATGGGCGAAGATCGCTCGGCGCACCCGCGTGAAGTGTCCGCGCTGCGCCAAGGCATCGAACTCGGCATGACTCTGATCGACACGGCGGAAATGTACGCCGAGGGCGGTGCCGAAAGCGTGGTCGGCGAAGCCATTGCCGGCCTGCGTGATCAGGTGTTTCTGGTGAGCAAAGTCTATCCGCACAACGCCAGCCGCAAAGGCATCCCGCAAGCCTGCGAGCGCAGTCTGCGCCGGCTCGACACCGACTACATCGACCTCTATCTGCTGCATTGGCGCGGCCAGTATCCGCTGGAAGAAACCGTCGAAGCCTTCGAACGCCTGCGCGAGGACGGCAAGATCGGCCGTTGGGGCGTGTCGAATTTCGACGTCGATGACCTCGAAGAGCTGGCCAATCCTGCCTGCGCCAACAATCAGGTGTTGTACAACCTGGAAGAGCGCGGCGTCGAATTCGACTTGCTGCCCTGGTGCCAGCAACAGCGTATGCCGTTGATGGCGTACTGCCCGATCGGTCAGGGCGGCGCGATGCTCGCCGAACCGGTACTGAACAAGATTGCCGCTCGTCACAACGTGACCCCGGCACAGGTTTCACTGGCGTGGATTCTGCGTCAGGATGGTGTGATTGCGATTCCCAAGGCTGTGCGACCGGAACATGTGCAACTCAATGCACAAGCGGCGCAGTTGCAACTGGATGCCGGGGATCTGGCGGCGCTGGACCAGGTATTCAAAGCGCCACAACGCAAGCAGCGGCTGGCGATGGTCTGAGTCGCTGGCCGTTGGCGAGGGCTTCGTCATGAGAAGCACTGATCAGTACGACCCGTTCAATCTGCAGCGTTTCGTCCAGGCGCAGGACCCGGTGTTCGAACGGGTCCAGCGTGAACTCGACGAGGGGCGCAAGCGTAGCCACTGGATGTGGTTTGTGTTCCCGCAGTTCGCCGGGCTGGGCGGCAGCGAAATGTCCCGGCGCTTCGCCATTCAATCCGCCGACGAGGCGCGGGCCTATCTGGCCCACGACCTGCTCGGTGCGCGGCTGCGCACCTGCACGCAGCTGGTACTGAACATCCGCCAGCGCTCGATTGCCGAGATTTTTGGCCACCCGGATGACCTAAAATTCCACTCCTCGATGACCCTGTTTGCGCAGTTCAGCACCGAAGATTGCCCGTTCGCTCAGGCGCTGGAGCGCTACTTCCACGGCATCCTCGATGAATGGACCCTGCAACTGCTGGACTCAAAACAGGCCCAGTTGCCCCCCGATCAGGGTTGAGAAATCGTCATCGACGAACGGCAGAATCGCGTCCGCCACCGGTTGCAGCTGGCGGGTGATGTAGTGGTCGTAGTCGATCGCCGCGCGGCGCACTTCCAGCGGTTCCGGCCCGGCCAGGGTGATCACGTAACTGATCCAGCCGCCGTTCTGGTACTGCCGTGGGCGACCCTGTTGCGCGTTGTAATCGTCGGCCAGCCGCGCTGCACGCACATGCGGCGGCACGTTTCGTTCGTAGTCGTCGAGGGTGCGGCGCAGGCGCTTGCGGTAGACCAGTCGTTCATCGAACTCGCCGGCCAGAGTCTTGCGCACGTAATCGCGCACGTAATCCTGATACGGCTTGCGCTGGAAGATCCGCTCGTAGAGTTCCTGCTGGAACTGCCGAGCCAGCAGTGACCAGTCGGTGCGCACGGTTTCCAGGCCCTTGTAGACCATTTCGTCACTGCCATCGGCGCGGGTAACGAGGCCGGCGTAGCGCTTTTTGCTGCCCTCCTCGGCACCGCGAATGGTCGGCATCAGAAAACGTTTGTAGTGGGTTTCGTACTGCAATTCGAGAGCACTTTGCAGGCCGTATTCCTCACGCACATGCTCGCGCCACCAGTCGTTGACGTGCTTGACCAGCGCCTGACCGATCTGTGCCGCTTCCTCCTGACCGTGCGCACGACGCAGCCAGACGAAGGTCGAGTCGGTGTCGCCATAGATCACCGCGTGGCCCTGCGCTTCGATCAACTGACGAGTGCGCAGCATGATCTCGTGGCCGCGCAGAGTGATCGACGACGCCAGACGCGTATCAAAAAACCGGCAGCCGCTGGAACCGAGCACGCCGTAGAAGGCGTTCATGATGATCTTCAGCGCTTGCGACAACGGTGCGTTGTGCTCGCGCTTGGCGGTCTCGCGGCCCTCGGCGACCCGCGCGACAATCGACGGCAGGCAATGCCGGGTGCGCGAAAACCGTGCGCCGCGAAAACCCGGCACCGAATCGGCATCGTCCGGGTGTTGCAGGCCTTCGATCAGTCCCACCGGGTCAATCAGAAAAGTGCGGATGATCGACGGATACAGGCTCTTGTAATCGAGCACCAGCACCGACTCGTACAGCCCCGGCTGTGAGTCCATGACGAAGCCGCCGGGGCTGGCCTGTGGCGGATTGGTGCCCAGGTTCGGCGCAACGAAACCCTGACGGTGCATCAGCGGCATGTACAAATGGGTGAACGCCGCTACCGAGCCGCCGCTGCGATCCGCCGGCAGCCCGGTGACGCTGGCGCGTTCAAGGAGAAACGTCAGCAGTTCGGTCTTGGCGAAGATCCGCGTCACCAGCTCGCAGTCCTTGAGGTTGTACTTGGCCAGCGCCGGTTTGTCCTCGGCGAACATGCGGTTGATCTCGTCCATGCGCTGGTACGGGTTATCGATCGCCTTGCCCTCGCCGAGCAGGGTCTGCGCGACGTTTTCCAGGCTGAACGAGGGGAAACTCCAGGTCGCCGAGCGCAGCGATTCGATGCCGTCGATGATCAAGCGCCCCGCTGCCGAAGCAAAGTAGTGCGTGCGGCTGCCGTGTTCGCGCCACTGCATCTCTTCACCGCCACGGCCGATTTTCAACGGCACACCGAGGCGTCGCGCGTGTTCGTGAAGGATGCGCAGGTCGAACTGCACGACGTTCCAGCCGATGATCGCGTCGGGGTCGTGGAGGGCGAACCAGTCGTTGAGCTTTTTCAGGATCACGGTGCGCGAGTCGCAGTATTCGAGGTCGAAGTCGACGATGCTGGCGTCGCCGTTGGGCGTACCGAGCATGTACACCTGACGCTGGCCGCAGCCTTCAAGGGCGATGGAATACAGCTCGCCGGTTTCGGTGGTTTCGATATCCAGCGAGACCAGCCGTAGTTGCGGTCGGTAGTTGGGGTCGGGTTTCAGTTGGGCATTGAGCAAGACGCCGTCGTCATCGGCACTGCCACTGAACAGCACCGGCGCGGTGATGAAGCGCTCCATCAGGTAGCGTTCCGGCGGACGCACATCGGCCTCAAAGACGTCGACCCCGGCGCGATTGAGCGCGGTTTCCAGGCGCATCAACTGGCCGTGTTGCTGGCAATACAGGCCCAGCACCGAGCGATGCTCGAAATCCTGCAGGGCCAGCGGGCGCAGTTCGACGTTCTTTTCATCGTGCAGCAGGCGTTCGGCTGCTTCACGCTGTTCGGCGGGGATAAACGCCACTGACGTTTGCGGCGCCAGGCGCACACGGCGCGGCCCGGCGTCGGTCGCCAGCCAGAATTCGACTTCGGTGCCGGCCGGGGTATCGCGCCAATGCCGGGTCAGGACGAAGCCCTGCTGTAAATCCACCACTGCAACCTCAGGAATTGAATCAGAGGGGCATTCTACGCGGCATCGTCCGAGATAACCCCATCCCCTGTGGCGAGGGAGCTTGCTCCCGCTCGGCTGCGCAGCAGTCGCAAAACCAGGCAAATCGGTGTATCAGGCAAACCGAATTCTCAGGGTTTGGGCCTGCTACGCAGTCCAGCGGGAGCAAGCTCCCTCGCCACAGGGTTAGAGCAAAGGCGGAAAAACCGCCAAATGACGTTTTTTGCGTGCTATCTGCCGCTTTGCCACCTTGCCCTGCGCGCAAGGGTCTACGATGCTTGAAGAACAACGACAACACCTGAGTAACCGCCATGAAGACCGTCGCCCAACTGCTCAAGCTCAAAGTCCAGGAAAATCAGAAAGTGCACACCATCTCGCCTGACGACATGGTTCTGCAAGCCTTGATGGACATGGCCGCCAAGAACGTCGGCGCATTGCTCGTGGTGAAAAAGACCAAAACTTTGCTGAACGCCGAGGAGATGACCGAGGACGTCAAGACAGGTAAACAATTCGAAGAAGTGGAAGAAGTCGTAGGCATCATCAGTGAGCGTGATTACGCACGCAAACTGGTACTGCACGGGCGCTCGTCAGTGGGCACACCGGTGCGCGACATCATGGTCAAGGACGTCATCACCGTGGACACCCACCAGACCGTCGACACCTGCCTGGGCATCATGTCCGACAAACGCCTGCGCCACTTGCCAGTGGTGGAGAACGGCAAACTGATCGGTCTGCTGTCGATCGGCGACCTGGTGAAAGAGGCGATTGCCGAACAAGCGGAGCTGATCAAGCAGTTGGAGCAGTACATTCGCGGGGAATAATCTCCTTTCGCCCATGCACCGCCTCCCCTGTGGGAGCGGGCTTGCTCGCGAATGCGGTGTATCAGTCGAAAAATCTCTGACTGGCAAACCGCATTCGCGAGCAAGCCCGCTCCCACATTGGTTAACAGGGTGTTCAGGACGGCCAATGCCGGGCGAAGACCGGTGCCAGCACCGGGTGCCGGTCGATGCGCTGCAACCACGCATAAAACCCCGGACGGCTCTGGCGCAGGTGCTCGCGGCCGCCCGCCCAACGCGTCACCACGGCTGCCAGCACATCCAGCGCGCCGGGCGTTTCGTCGTCCAGGTACAACTCGGCGGAAAACTGATCGGCAAACACTTCCCAGCTCCAGTGCAGGCGCTCACGTGCGCCGGCCATCAGGTTCTGCCGTGAGGCTTCGTCCGGCATCACCAGCCAGCGCTCGGGGTAATCGATGACGCCGATGGCTGCATAGCAATTGCTGGCGATGTAGACCATGCCGCGAATCGCCTGATCGCGATCAGCCGCCTTGGCCGGCAACAGACCGGACTCGGGAAAACTCAGGCCCAGATGAATCAGAATCGCCACACTCTCGGTGATCGCACTGCCATCGGGCAATTGCAGGGTCGGCACCTGCTTCAGTGGATTGAGGCGCGCCAGTGCCTCGGCGGCTTCGCTTGAGGCTTCGATATCGATAAAGCGATAGGCGATCTGGCATAACTCCAGCGCCGCCTCGATGGCTGCGGCACCTGAATTGCGATGTCCGTACAGTTGATACATGCCCCCTCCTCGATCTCGACAGATCTGTGTAGCCCTATTTATAGCGGGTGTATCCGCTTTGGCACGTTTTTCCCATGCAATCGCGACTTGCGAATTCAAACCTCGCAAAACAGCGCTGGCGGTGCCCATCCCGCACCAAGAGCAATCATCGAACGCTATCCGCGTTCTTGTAAGGTGCGATACCGAACCAAAAGTTCGCGTATCCGAGCTGGCAACAAGGAGTTCACCGCGTGAATCTTCAAACGCTCTGCCGCATCAGCCTCTGCTTGCTTGTTTATCAACAACGCCGAGTTCATTCGAACAGTCCCGGCGGCCAGTGCCTCTACTTTATTACCTGACTCCATGACCACACACCGTGATCGGCGATGACTCTTCGCCGACAAGGGCGTGTTATTTATTTTTTAAATACAACTGCAAAAATTCCTGCACCAGCGCCGTATTAAATGAACGCAGGCTGGATTGTCGGACAATAACTTTCAGCGACTTTGCAAGCGCACCAAAACGGCTCCAGCGAGTTGAATTATTCAGCACTGGAAACAGTGATTTCATTTAAACAAGAACAAGGAACATACGCCGTGACCCGCTAAAACACAGACCCGCACCAAATCAGTCCGCCGCGCACCAGCAAGTGCCCGGGCCGTTAGCCAAGCCGCCGCTCTATCCCGCCGATCAGCGTGATACCGCGTAGAGCCTGACTCGCCTATGAAAAAACTCCACTCAAAGGAGTTTCGGGAAACTGTTGGCCGGAGAAATACACGACCAAGGCAAAACTTATATAAATGCGACATGGGTAACACGGATGAAATAAGACCTATACATTTCGGCAACATCTGGCACAGCGGTTGCTACATGCAAAAAGCACAAGCATGAGACACCAACACTGATCTCAAGCAATAGAAGAACAACCAGGGAATGGCCAATGAACACTCGAAGTCGATGGCTCTAAGCCAGTAACTGTAAGCAAGCCCTGCTCTATAGATAGTTCAACTATCGGCCTGCGTACACCTTGAAGAAAGTTACACCCACCCACTCGAACATCACCCCTATGTTCGGACGGCACCTTATTGCCCTTCATCAACCCGAGGGAGCTTTAATGAACGATGCGGTAAAGCACAGAACCCTGCCGGGGTCGTTACGGGAAGCGCCAATCCCGCTGTCACCGGACAGGCCAGCCTTCACGGCCAATACCTCGCAACCCGGCGGGTTGAACAAACAGCAGATGCTGTTGCTGGTGGCGGTATCGGCGCTGATACACGGCGGCGCCTGGTGGTTTTTCCAGCAGACCCGGCCCGAGCCACTGCCGACTCCGCCGCAGATTCCGGAAATGACCGTCGAGTTGACCAGCCCGACGCCGCCGGCACCGCCCACACCGGAATCGCCACCGCCTCCGCCGCCCCCTCCACCTCCGGAACCGGAGCCTGAACAACCGGTGGAAGACGAAGACGCGGTCAAGCCACCGCCAAAACCGGTGGAAAAACCCAAGCCGATCGAAAAACCGAAACCGGTCGAGAAGCCCAAACCGGTGAAGAAAGTCGAGCCGCCGAAAGCTCCGCCCGCCCCGGCACAACCGGCCGCTCCCGCTGCGCCGGCGACACCGAGCGCGCCACCGGCCCCGGCCACCGCGCCTGCCCCGGTCAAGGAATCGGCAGCGATTTCCGGTCTCGCCAGCCTTGGCAACCCGCCGCCGGAATACCCGTCGCTGGCGCTGCGGCGCAATTGGGAAGGCAGCGTGGTGCTGCGCATTCAGGTGCTGGCCAACGGTCGCGCCGGCTCGGTGACAGTGACCAAGTCCAGCGGCAAGCCGCAACTGGATGACGCCGCCGTCGCGGCGGTAAAGAACTGGAAGTTCATTCCGGCCAAACGCGGTGACACGCCGATTGACGGCTTCGCCACCCAGACCATCGATTTCAAATTGCCGCAATAACGGCACAACCCGACGAACTCACAACCGACTTAATGCAAGCGAGGTGTAGCGATGAACCATTCACTGTCTTCGATGATTGTCCCCGGTGTGCTCTGGGGCCTGGTGCTGTTTTCCGTGGTCAGTTGGGCGATCCTGCTGGTCAAGTCGGCGCAATACCTGCGCCAGAAAGCCCAGAACAAACAGTTCAGCAAAGCCTTCTGGGGCGCGCCGGATCTGCTCACCGCTGCCGAACACGCCAGCCAGTATCCGGGCTCGCTGGCACGCATCGCCAGCAGCGGTTTCGAAGCCTTGCTGGTGGAAGAATCGCCGCGTACCACGCAACAACTGGCGCACACCATCAACCGTTCCGATCGCCTGGAGCGCAACCTGCGCCAGCAGATTCAGAAGGAACGCCGCTCGCTGGAAAACGGTCAGGCGATTCTCGCCAGTATCGGCAGCACCGCGCCGTTCATTGGCCTGTTCGGTACCGTGTGGGGAATCATGGAAGCCCTGCAAAGCATCGGCGAAACCGGCTCGGCCAGCCTTGAAGCGGTCGCCGGCCCCATCGGTCATGCACTGATCGCCACTGGCGTGGGGATCGCCGTCGCGGTCCCGGCAGTGCTGATTTACAACTTCTTCCTGCGCCGCCTGAAACTCGCCTCGGCGGACATGGATGACTTCGCCCACGATTTCGATGCGTTGGCCTCACGCAGCGCGTTCTCCATCAGCCGCCAGGCCATCGCCAGCAAAACCACAGCCGCCGTGCGGGAGGCCAGCTGATGTCCTTTTCTACCCAAGACAGCGATGAAGTGCTCAGCGAAATGAACGTCACGCCGCTGGTGGATGTGATGCTCGTGCTGCTGGTGGTGTTCATCGTCACCGCGCCGCTGATGACCAATGCGATCAAGGTCAATTTGCCGAAAACCGACGCCGTCGCTCCCGCCGAAAAGAAAGACCCAGTGGTGGTCAGCGTCGATCAGGACGGCAAGTTCTACCTGGCGAAAACCGAACTGGCGCCGGAATCGCTGGAAGCCAGCCTCAAGGAGGTCAAGGCCAAGGACGCCGAAGTACGCGTGCAGTTGCAGGCCGACGCCAACGTCAACTACGGCCAGGTGGCCAAGGCCATGGCATCCATCGAACGCTCGGGCATCAGCAAGATTTCGGTGATGACCACCCACTGAGTGCGGTGCCGGGCGCACCTTGAGAAGCGCGCCCGGCACCGCTGAAGAATCCCGTCGCAATCAGCCGACCGAAAAAACGCCAGGCGTCTTCGGAGGGGATCGGCTTGCTTGAAGAAAGTGGTTTTCCGCACGCGGTATCACCGAAAGCGGAGCAATGAGGGGCTCACAAGGCCAATTCGATAACGTCTGACAAGTCGGAAACAACCATGCTGATGAACACTCCACGCTTCACGCTCAAACCTTTGGTGGCAACGATCTCTCGTCACCGTTTTGTTCCGTTGTATCTGGTGGCCATGGGGATGGGCGCCGGGACTGTGCAAGCCGCCGAGGATGACAACGCCACCGTGCCCGCTGCGGCAGCGGTGGTGGCGCCGACCACGCAACTGCAACGGGTGGAAGTGACGGGTTCGGCGATTCGCCGGGTCGATGCGGAAACGGCGGTGCCGATCACCATTCTCAAGGCCGATGAGTTGCGCAAACAGGGCGTGACCACCACCGCCGAACTGGTGCAGCGAATCACCGGCAGCCAGTCGATCAACAACAGCGCCGGCTCCGTGGGCGCGGCTACTGGCGGCGCTTCATTTGCCGACATGCGCGGCATCGGCGCGAACAAGACCCTGGTGCTGCTCAACGGTCGACGCCTGGCGAACAACGCCTTGTCGGGCACCAACTCGGCCGGCGGCGCGGTGGATCTGAACATGATCCCGTTTGCCGCGATCGAGCGCGTGGAGGTTCTGCGCGACGGCGCATCAGCCCTGTACGGCACCGACGCCATCGGCGGCGTGATCAACTTCATCACCAAGAAATCCATGACCGACGGCCAGCTCACCCTCGGTGGCGAAACCCCGACCCACAGCGGCGGCGGTGCCACCAAAGACATGAGCGCCAGTTGGGGCTACGGCGATCTGGAGCAAGACCGCTTCAACGTCCTCGGCGTGTTCAACTACAACAAGCAGCAGAACCTCGACGCCAACGACCGCTCCTTCGCCCGCGACTATGTGCCCGGCCGCGGTCTGGATCAGACCTCCGGCACCGCGTTCCCCGGCAACTACAGCCAGAACGGCAACGCCACCAACCCGTTGGCCAACAGCAATTGCAACGGCCCCAACCTGGTGGCCCGCGACGGCTTGTGCCGCTTCAGCACCCGCGAATACATCGACCTGATTCCGCAAACCGAAAAAACGTCGTTCTTCGGCAAGACCACCGGCAAGCTCGGCGACGATCACAACGTCAACCTCGAATACTTCTGGTCACGCAACAACAACGCCACCGCAGTCGGCCCGGCCCCGCTCACCGGCCTGAGCCTGGACTCGTCGTCGCCCTACTACCCCGGCAACGGCATCACCCCCGGCCCGACCGGCTTCGCCCTCGACCCGACGCAACCGGTCGATGTCAACTGGCGCGAAACCGCCGCCGGCCCGCGTGAATCAAAAGACCAGAACACCAGCCAGCGCTTTCTCCTGAGCTTCGACGGTCTGGTCGGCGGTTGGGATTACAACGTCGGCGCCTCGTACAACCAGAACAAAATCGTCTCCAGCGTCACCAGCGGTTATGTCAGCGATCAGGCGATGATCGATGGCCTGGCCAGCGGTCTGCTCAACCCGTTCGGCCCGCAATCGGCCGCCGGTCAGCAGTACATCGACCAGGCCATGTATCACGGCGCCTATTCCACCGCCGTCGGCCGCGTGGCCGGTTTCGACGGGCGGGTCAGCCGCGAGATCGGTGACTGGTTCGGTGCGGGACCGTCGGGTCTGGCATTGGGCGGCGAGTACCGCAAAGAGAAATTCCATCAGGATTTCGAGCAGTTTGCCGGCGACATTCAGAGCCTCGGTATCGACCCGGCCGGCAGCGTCGAGGGCGACCGCAGCGTGAAAGCCGCGTACGCCGAAATCAACGTGCCGGTGCTCGACAGCCTCGAACTGTCCGCCGCTGTGCGTCACGACAAATACAGCGACTTCGGCAGCACCACCAACCCGAAATACTCGTTCCGTTACCAGCCCTTGAAAGAGCTGGTAGTGCGTGGCGCGTACAGCGAAGGGTTCCGTGCGCCATCGCTCTACGAGCTGTATTCGCCGCGCAGCATCACCTACACCCAGGGCTACTACAACGACCCGGTGCTGTGTACCGGTGGCGTGGTGCAACCGGGCGGCAACGGCGGGCGCGATTGCGGTCAGCAGTTCCTCAATCAGATCGGCGGCAATGAAGATCTGGCTCCGGAGAAGGCGCGCAACGTGACGCTGGGCTTCGTCTATCAGCCGGTCAGCAACCTGTCGGTGGGGCTGGATTTCTGGTGGATTCACATTTCCAACCAGATCCAGCCGTTCCCTGAATCCACCGTGTTCGATCAGGCCGGCAGCTACCCGGATCGCTTCGTGCGCAACGCCGACGGCACGCTCAACTACATCGTCACCGGCAACGCCAACCTCGGCATCGTCGAAACCAACGGTGTCGATGTGTCGCTGGACTACCGCTTCCCGAACACCCCGTACGGCCAGTTCGGCCTGGGGCTGCAAGGCACCTACGTCGACAGTTATGACTTCCAGAGCACCATCAAAGGCCCGTTTACCGACAAGGTCGGCGACTTCGAAGGGGACGGCGTGATCGCGCGCTGGAAGCACAACCTCACCGGCAGCTGGACCTTCGGTGCAGCTCGTGCGTCGCTGACCAACCGCTTCACCACCGGTTACAACGACTACGACCGCGATACCCATGCGCGCGTGGCCTCGTATTCGGTGTGGGACCTGTCGGCCGGCTACACCTTCAACAAGGTGCTGGACGTCGATGCCGGGATGAAGAACATGTTCGACCGCAACCCGCCGTTCTCCAACCAGGCCTACAACTTCCAGAGCGGTTATGACCCGCGCTACACCGACCCGCTGGGCCGCACGCTGTTTGCGCGCATGACGTATCACTTCTGACCGGAAACACCGGATGTCTCTCCTGTGGGAGATGTTTCCACTGTGGGAGGGGGCTTGCTCCCGAAGGCGGTATATCCGTGAAGGGTGTGTTGACTGACACACCGCCTTCGGGAGCAAGCCCCCTCCCACAGTAGATCTCCCACAGGTTGAGCTGAGCTTTTCCAGGGATTTTGAGGAGTGATTGCATGAGTGTTTTGCGCAACATGGCAGGCCTGCTTTTGGGTAGTGCACTGCTGTGCACCGGCCCCTCGGGACTGGCCGCCGGCAGCTACGCACTGACGGTGTACGGCGAGGCGCCGAAGTATCCGGCGGGTTTCGAGCATTTCGATTTCGTCGATCCCGACGCGCCCAAGGGCGGTTCGCTCAGCCGTGCGTCGATGGAAATCGGCCAGTACAACTACATCACCCCGTATGCCGATCAAGGCATTTCCGTGGTGCAGGTCAACGACTGGGTGTATGCGCCGCTGGCGTTCCGTTCGCTCGACGAGCCCTATACCGTTTACGGTCTGGTCGCGCAACAGATGGAACGTGATCCCGAAGGCCTCTGGGTGCGCTTCACCCTCAACCCCAAGGCCCGCTTCGCCGACGGCACGCCGATCACCGCCGAAGACGTGCGCTACACCTTCAACCTGCTGATGACCAAGGGCAGCCTCAGTTATCGTCAGCAGTACGCCGACGTGCAGGACGTGCTGATCGAAAACCCACGGCAGGTGCGTTTCACCTTCAAGAACAACCTCAACCGCACCCTGGCGCTGGACCTGGCGACGCTGCGCGTGGTGCCCGAACACTGGTGGAAGACTCGCGATTTCGCCAACGGCGGCGGCTTCGAACCACCGCTGGGTAGCGGCCCGTATCGGGTCAGCAAGGTCGATGCCGGACGCAGCATCAGTTTCCAGCGCGACCCGGACTGGTGGGGCAAGGACCTGCCGGTCAGTCGCGGGATGTACAACTTCGACACGCTCACGGTGAATTTCTACGGCGACACCGACGTCGCGCGCCAGCTGTTGCAGGCCGGCGCGTTCGACTACAACCGCGAGTTTTCCTCGTCCGGCTACGTGGTGGGTTACGACAGCCCGGCACTGCGTGACGGTCGCTTGCAGCAGGCGATCCTCGCTCCGGAAAAACCCACCGCCGCCCAAGGCTTCGTGTTCAACCTGCAAAACCCGATTTTTCAGGATCGCCGCGTGCGTCAGGCGATCAGCCTGCTGTGGGATTTCGAATGGACCAACAAGCAGATGATGCGCGGCTTTTATGTACGCCAGAACAGCTTCTGGCCGAAGAGTGAAATGGCCGCGACCGCCCTGCCCGACGCCGAGGAATTGAAGATCCTCGAACCGTTGCGCGGACAGATTCCGGACGAGGTGTTCACCACGGTGTATCAGGCGCCGAAAACCGATGGCAGCGGCTACATCCGCGACAAGCAGCTGCAAGCTCTGAAGCTGCTCGCCGAGGCCGGCTGGACGCCGCAACACAGCCGACTGGTCAACGCCGCCGGCGAGCCTCTGGAGTTCACCTTCCTCGACGGTCAGGGCGGTTTCGATCGCATGCTGCTGCCGTTCAAACGCACCCTCGCGCAGATCGGCATCACCCTCAATCTACGGCGGATCGACTCGGCGCAATACGTCAATCGGCTCAACGCCCGGGACTACGACATGATCGTCACCAGTTTCCCGCGCAGTGGCGACCCGATCGTCTCCCCCGGCCGCGAGCTGTACAGCCTGTATGCGTCGCAAAGTGCCACGCAAGTCGGCAGTTCGAACTCGATGGTGCTGGCCAACCCGGCGGTCGATCAACTGATCGACGGGCTGGTCAAGGCCGACACCCGCGACGCCATGGTGCATTACGCCCGCGCCCTCGACCGGGTGCTGCAATGGGGTTACTACATGATTCCCAACTACTACTCCAAGGGCACGCCGACGGTGTATCAGAACCGCTTCGGCATGCCGCAGGTGCAACCGGCGTACGACGAAGGCCTCAACACCTGGTGGGAGGTCTCGGCCAAGCCGTTGACCACGCAACAGATGCACACCCAGCTCGCGGGGGGCCAGTGACATGCTGCGTTATCTGAGTCGACGTTTGCTGCTGATCATCCCCACGCTGCTGTGCATTCTGGTGGTCAACTTCGTGATTGTGCAGGCCGCACCGGGCGGCCCGGTGGAGCAAGCCATTGCCCGCCTGCAAGGTTTCGGCGGGCACGGCATGAGCGGTGGTGGCGAAGTCGCCGCGGTTGGCGGTGCCGGGCGCAGCAGCCGTGGCCTCGATCCGGCGCTGATCGAGGAAATCAAACACCACTACGGCTTCGACAAACCGATGCACGAACGCTTGTGGCTGATGCTGAAAAACTACGCCCAGCTGGATCTGGGCAGCAGTTTCTTTCGCGGCGCCAAGGTCACCGATCTGATCGTGCAGAAACTGCCGGTGTCGTTGTCGCTCGGCCTGTGGGCAACGCTGATCACCTACCTGATTTCAATCCCGCTGGGCATCCGCAAAGCGATCAGCAACGGCAGCGCGTTCGATGTCTGGAGCAGCACGGCGATCATCATCGGCTACGCGATGCCGGCGTTTCTGTTTGCGATGCTGCTGATCGTGGTGTTCGCCGGCGGCAGCTACGTCAACTGGTTTCCGGTGCAGGGCCTGGTGTCGGATAACTTCGACAGCCTCAGCACCCTGGGCAAGATCGGCGACTACCTCTGGCACCTGGTGTTGCCGGTCACGGCACTGGTGATCGGCGGTTTCGCCACCCTGACCATCCTCACTAAAAACAGCTTCCTCAACGAGATCAGCCGCCAATACGTGATCACCGCGCGGGCCAAGGGTTTGACCGAGCGTCGCGTGCTCTACGGCCACGTGTTTCGCAACGCGATGCTGCTGGTGGTGGCCGGTGTGCCCTCGGCGCTGATCGAGGTGTTTTTCGCCGGCTCCTTGCTGATCGAAACCATCTTCAACCTCGACGGCCTCGGGCGCATGAGTTACGAGGCGGCGGTGTCGCGTGACTATCCGGTGGTGTTCGGCGCGCTGTTTCTGTTCACCCTGTTTGGCCTGTTGATCAAGCTGATCGGTGACCTCTGCTACACCCTGCTCGACCCACGCATCGACTTCTCGGCGAGGACTGCCTGATGTTTACACTCTCTCCTTTGGGTCAGCGCCGGGTCGCGCAGTTCAAGGCCAACCGCCGTGGACGCTGGTCACTGTGGCTGTTCATTGGCCTGTGCCTGATCTGCCTCGGCGGCGAACTGATTGCCAACGACAAACCGTTGGTGATCCGCTACCACGGCGCCTACTACTTCCCGATCCTCAGCGAATACCTGGAAACCGATTTCGGCGGCGAACTGCCGTTCCAGCCTGATTACGCCAGCGCTTATGTGCACGGGCTGATCGAGGATCAGGGCGGCTGGATGCTGTTTCCGCCGATCCCGTTCAGCTACGACACGGTCAATTACGACCTGACTGAACCGGCACCCAGCCCACCCTCATCCAGCAATTGGCTGGGCACCGACGATCAGGCGCGGGACGTGTTGGCACGGGTGATTTTCGGCACACGAATTTCGATTCTGTTTGCGCTGATCCTCACCGGCATCAGTGCGCTGGTCGGCATCGTTGCCGGGGCGCTGCAGGGTTATTACGGCGGCTGGGTCGATTTGCTTGGGCAACGGGTGCTGGAGATCTGGTCGGGGCTGCCGGTGCTGTATCTGCTGATCATTTTGTCCGGGTTCGTCTCGCCGAGTTTCTGGTGGTTGCTGGGGATCATGGCGCTGTTTTCCTGGCTGGCATTGGTGGATGTGGTGCGCGCCGAGTTTCTGCGTGGACGCAATCTGGAATACGTCAAAGCCGCGCGGGCGCTGGGGCTGACCGACAGCGAACTGATGCTGCGGCACATCCTGCCCAACGCGATGACCTCCACCCTGACCTACTTGCCGTTCATTCTGACCGGCGCCATCGCCACCCTCACCGCGCTGGATTTCCTCGGTTTCGGCATGCCCGCCGGGACCGCCTCGCTGGGCGAACTGATTGGCCAGGCCAAGCGCAATCTGCAAGCGCCATGGCTGGGGCTGACGGCATTTTTTGCCTTGGCGCTGATTCTGTCGTTGTTGGTGTTCATCGGTGAGGCTTGCCGTGATGCGTTTGATCCACGATCTTGATCCGAGGAGCTGACATGAGCGACAACCTGATTGAAATCCGCGACCTGCGTGTCGCCTTCGCCGGGCAGGAAGTGGTGCACGGTCTGAACCTCGACATTCGTCGTGGCGAATGCCTGGCGCTGGTCGGCGAGTCCGGCTCGGGCAAGTCGGTGACGGCGCATTCGATTTTGCGCCTGTTGCCGGGCAAAACCGTCAGCAGCAACGGTTCGATTGCTTACAACGGGGTGAACTTGCTGCACGCCAGCGAGCAGCAGATGCGCGGTTTGCGCGGCAACCGGATTGCGATGATTTTCCAGGAGCCGATGACCTCGCTCAATCCTCTGCACACCGTGGAGCGACAGGTCAGTGAAGTGCTGGAGATTCACAAGGGCCTCAAGGGCCGCGCAGCCCGTGAGCGCACGTTGGAGCTGCTGGAACTGGTGGGCATTCGCGAGCCGTTGCAGCGTTTGAAAGCCTATCCGCATCAGCTCTCCGGCGGTCAGCGGCAACGGGTGATGATTGCGATGGCACTGGCCAACGAACCGGAACTGCTGATCGCCGATGAGCCGACCACGGCGCTGGACGTGACCGTGCAGCAGAAAATTCTCGAGCTGCTGATCGAGTTGCAGCAGCGGCTCGGCATGTCGATGCTGCTGATCAGTCACGATCTGAATCTGGTGCGGCGCATCGCGCAAAGGGTGTGCGTGATGCGTCACGGTGAAGTCGTCGAACAGGCTGACTGCGAGACCCTGTTTCGCGCGCCGCAGCATCCTTACAGCCGCTTGCTGATCGAAGCTGAACCGAGCGGTGCGCCGGTGCCGAGCCCGTACCAGCACAACCTGCTGGAAGTCGATGATCTGAAGGTCTGGTTTGCCCTGCCCAAGGCGCTGTTCAGTCGTTCGCAGGCGTACGTCAAAGCGGTGGACGGGGTCAGTTTCCGCCTGCAACGCGGCAAAACGTTGGGGATTGTCGGCGAATCCGGTTCGGGCAAATCGACGCTGGGCCAGGCGATCCTGCGGCTGGTGGAATCCGAGGGCGATATCCGCTTCGGCAACAAGCAGCTGAGCCTGCTCAATCAACGCTTGATGCGCCCCTTGCGGCGACAGATTCAGGTGGTGTTCCAGGATCCGTTCGGCAGCCTGAGCCCACGTATGTCGGTGCAGCAGATCATTGCCGAAGGCTTGCTGACCCACGGCATCGGCACCGAAGCCGAGCGCGAAGCAGCAGTGATTCGCGTACTCGAAGAAGTCGGCCTTGACCCCAAGAGCCGTCATCGCTACCCCCACGAGTTTTCCGGCGGCCAGCGTCAGCGCATCTCCATCGCCCGCGCGCTGGTGCTGGAGCCGGCGCTGATCCTGCTCGACGAACCGACCTCGGCGCTGGATCGCACGGTGCAGAAACAAGTGGTGGAGCTGTTGCGGCAACTGCAGATCAAGCATGGGCTGACCTATCTGTTCATCAGCCATGACCTGGCGGTGGTGCATGCGCTGGCCCATGACTTGCTGGTGATCAAGGATGGCAAGGTCGTGGAACAGGGTTCGTCGCGGGAGATTTTTGCTGCGCCAGCCCACCCCTACACCCAGGAACTGCTGAAAGCCTCCGGCCTCAAGCCCGACGCAAATCCCTGTGGGAGCGGGCTTGCTCGCGAATGCGATATGCCTGTGACATGAATATCGACTGACAGAACGCCTTCGCGAGCAAGCCCGCTCCCACAGGGGGAGATCGGTGGAGGTGGAAAATATTTGTCGGGCACTGCATCCAAACGCCTCCGCCACGGGTAGTCCCTGTAACAGCCCTCTTCGGCTGTCAGCGGTCTACCCCTTTCGGAGATAACACTGATGAACATCACTCAACTGATTGGCCTCACCGGTTTGCTCGCCCTGTCCTCGACAACCTTCGCCCAAAGCAACTATCCCGACGCAATCAAAGTCCCGGACGGTCACAAGATCGCCCTGGAAACCACCGGGGTCGGCGAGATCACTTACGAATGCCGCGACAAGCCCAATGCCGCCGGGCAAACCGAATGGACCTTCGTCGGCCCGAAAGCGGTGCTCAATGATCGCAGCGGCAAGCAGGTCGGCACCTACTTCGGCCCGCCCGCCACCTGGCAGGCCAAGGACGGTTCGAAAGTCACCGGCACGCAATTGGCCGTCGCTCCGTCGAGCCCGGGCAACCTGCCCTATCAACTGGTCAAGGCCAACCCGGCTGAAGGCAAAGGCGCGATGAGCGGCGTGAGTTATATCCAGCGTGTCGCGCTCAAGGGCGGCGTGGCGCCGGGCAGCGAATGCACGGCGGCGAACAAGGGCAAGCAGGAAGTGGTGAAGTATCAGGCCGACTACATTTTCTGGGCGGCGAACTGAGTTTCTGGCCCACTCAAATCTTTCCTTGTGGGAGGGGGCTTGCTCCCGAAGGCGGCGTGTCAGCCAGCATCTCGTTCACTGGCACACTGCATTCGGGAGCAAGCCCCCTCCCACAGAGGAGTCCATAGGGAGAGCCGAGTTGTCTGGATGTTTGCGGAATGTGAGCTAGATTGCACCACATGTCCTTGCCCGAATCCGTGTTTGATTACGAAGCCCGTCTCGCTGCCTGTGCCCGCGGCGAGCAGTCGGCCCTGCGCGATTTGTACGTGCAGGAAGGCCCGCGCCTGCTCGGCGTGGCCAAACGGCTGGTGCGTGACACGGCGCTGGCCGAAGACATCGTGCATGAGGCGTTTATCAAGATCTGGAACGGTGCGGCGCAATTTGATCCGGCGCGCGGTTCAGCGCGCGGCTGGATGTTCAGCGTGACCCGACATCTGGCGTTGAACCAGCTGCGTGATCAAAGCCGGGAGACGCCGTTCAACGAAGAACACGATGCCGAGCCTGACGAGGACGCCTTCGATGTGCAGGGCCATTCGGCGCGGATCCATCGTTGTCTGGAACAACTCGACCCGCAGCGGCGAAGCTGCGTCCTCCACGCTTATGTCGACGGCTACAGCCACGCGCAGATTTCTCAACGGTTGGGCACGCCGCTGGGCACGGTCAAAGCCTGGATCAAACGCAGCCTCAACGCTTTGCGGGAGTGCATGGGATGACCACTGAATCGGCGCAGGAACGTGATGAACTGGCCGGCGAATACGTGCTCGGCACACTCTCTGCTGAACAGCGGATAGAGGTGCAGAAACGCCTGCCGCATGAACCGGCTCTGCGCGCGGCGGTGGACGCCTGGGAACGGCGGCTGCTGGAGCTGACGGACTATGCCGAAGCGCAGCAACCGTCGGCGTTCCTGTGGCCGCGAATCGAGCGCAGCGTCGAGCGACTGACGCCTGAAACGTCCACCACCTCGTGGTGGAATCTGCTGCCGCTGTGGCGCGGGCTGAGCGCTGCCGGACTGGCTGCGACGTTGGTCCTGGGTTCAATTCTGCTGACCCAGACCCCGCCTAAACCGAATTATCTGGTGGTGCTGGTCGCGCCGCAGGACAAGGCGCCAGGCTGGGTGATTCAGGCCAGTAATCCACGGGAAATTCAGTTAATCCCGCTGGGCGTGGTCGAAGTGCCGGCGGACAAGGCGCTGGAGTTCTGGACCAAAGCTGACGGCTGGCAAGGGCCGGTGTCGCTGGGGCTGGTCAAACCGGGGCAGACGCTCTCGGTGCCGCTGGATAAATTGCCGCCGCTGCAACCGAATCAACTGTTCGAGCTGACGCTGGAAGGCGCCAATGGCTCGCCGATCGGTAAACCGACCGGGCCGATTCAAGCCATTGGCCGAGCCGTCAAAGTGCTTTGAACCGGCGTCAACCGGCCTTGGCCATGCAGCGCTTGTAGCGCTCATCCACGCGTTTGGCGAACCACGCCGTGGTCAGCTTGCGGGTGATTTTCGGGCTCTGCAAAACGATCCCCGGCAACACTGCACGCGGCAGTTTTTTTCCCTCCGCTTGCTCCGCCAGTTCGAACACCCGCTGATAGAGTCTGGTCTCTTCGAACTCCAGGTTTTTGCCCTTCTCCAGTTGATCGCGAATGGTCGGGTTACGCATGCCCAGCGACTTGCCGAGGGTGCGCACCGCCAGTTCGGTGGTGCCAGGCATGATCGAGTCGTAGCGAATCAAGTCGCCATCCAGCGCCAGCGGAATGCCCGAAGCTCGGCTGACGGCGTTCTGAAACGCGGCATTGCGGCTGGCGTACCAGCCGGCATTGAAGTCGGCGAAGCGGTACAGCGGCTCGCGGTAACTCACCGGGTAGCCAAGTAAATGCGCGATGCCGAAGTACATGCCGCCACGGCGGGTGAACACTTCGTGGCGGATCGTGCCGTCTACCGGATACGGATACTCCTTGGCGTGCTGCTCGGCGAATTCGATGCTGACCTGCATCGGTCCGGCGGTGTGTACCGGGTTGAAGCCGCCGAACAAGGTGCGGCCCATCGGCACCCTACCGATGAAATCGTCAAAAATGGCGCTGAGTTCTTTTTCACTGCGTGCCGCGTTCAGGCGTTCGCTGTAGGTCTTGCCGTTGGTGGAGCGCACTTGCAGCGCGCCACTGACCAACAGACTGGGAATATGCACTTTGGCGGCACGACGGTCGATTTCGTCGCGGGCGATCTTGCCCAGCCCCGGCACCGTGGGGTCTACCTGAAAGGTGGACTCCTGCTCGGCCACGGCCAGCACCGAACACAGATTCTGCGTGGTCGGGCTGATGTTCTGTGCGGCGAACGCGGCGTAGATGTCGGTGGCCCAGCCTTGACGGTCGGGCACTTTCGCCGGCATCAGCCGCACTATTTCGGCTTTCACTTCAGCCGGCGCACGCGGTGCCGGCTCCTGGCTGCGCTGGCCGGCGCAACCGGCGAGCGCCAGCAGCGCGGCGAGGGTAATGAGTAATCGAGGGGTGTGCATGGCGCTCCTTGGCGTGCATTGAGGCAGGTTCACCATACGATCAAAGGCGTCACGCAGGCTAGGACTGTGACCTTGTGGTGAGGGGATTTATCCCCGATGAACTGCGCAGCAGCCCTCCAATATCAAAGCGGCCCGCTCCGCGCGCCATCGGGGATAAATCCCCTCACTACAGGTTTCCTTTCAGATCGGGAAATTCACCAAGATAAACTGATTGCAAAACGTTACTGCGAACTCCTATCATTTGCACCTGGAGTCGTATTTGCGCAAGGAGTTCCCCGCGCCGTTCTAATTTTCTCACCGGCCGTACGCCTCCAGGTATCGACATGCCCGTTTCAGCTCGACTCGCCGTCCCGTTTCGCCCGACGCTTCTCGCCCTGCTGTGCTCCCTGACTGTCACCGCTCACGCTGCCGATGAAAACGGCAAGGAGCTGGTGCTCGACAACGTCAACATCAACGCCCAAGCGCCAACGTCCAACGCCCTGCCCCCGGTCTACGCCGGTGGTCAGGTCGCCCGTGGCGGTCAGCTCGGCGTGCTCGGCAATCAGGACATGATGGACGTGCCGTTCAGCGCCGCGTCGTACACCGAACAGCTGATTCAGGACCAGCAAGCGGAAAACGTTGCCGACGTGTTGCTCAATGATTCGTCGGTGCGTCAGGCCTCGGGCTTCTCCAACCAGGCGCAGGTGTTCATGATTCGCGGCTTGCCGCTCAACGGCGACGACATTTCCTATAACGGCCTGTATGGCGTGCTGCCCCGGCAGATCATTTCCACCGACGCCCTGGAGCGCGTGGAAGTGTTCAAAGGCCCCAACGCTTTCATCAACGGCGTGACCCCGACCGGCTCCGGCATCGGTGGCGGCGTCAACCTGCAGCCCAAGCGTGCCGGCGACGAGCCGCTGCGTCGCTACACCACCGACATCAACAGCGAAGGTCGCATCGGTCAGCACTTCGATATCGGCCAGCGATTCGGCGAAGACAACCGCTTCGGCGCGCGAATCAACCTGTCGCAGCGCGAAGGCGACACCGGCATCGATCACGAAAACCAGCGCTCGAAACTGTTCAGCATCGGCCTCGACTATCGTGGTGACGCGCTGCGTATTTCCGGCGACTTCGCCTACCAGAAAGAACGCGTCAACGGTGGCCGCAACTCGGTCAACCTCGGCACCGCCACGCACATCCCGGACGCGCCCTCGGCCGACACCAACTACGCGCCGAAGTGGGGTTACACCGACATCGAAGACACCTTCGGCATGCTCCGCGCCGAATACGACCTGAACGACAACTGGACCGCGTACGTCGCCGGCGGCGCCAAGCACACCCGCGAAGTCGGCCGCTACAACTCGACAACCCTGGTGGGCAACAACGGCGCCTCCTACACCACCGGCTCGTTCATCCCCCACGATGAGGACAACACCAGCCTGATGGCCGGCCTCAACGGCAAGTTCAATACCGGCGCGGTCAGCCACAAGCTCAATTTCGGCCTCAGCGGTCTGTGGGCCGAACAGCGCAGTGCCTATGATTTCGACCTGACCAAGTACGCCAACAACATCTACCACCCGGTGGAAACCCCGTCGCCGGTCGGCAATTTTGCCGGCGGCGATCTCAATGACCCGGGCATCGTCGGCAAGACCTTCAACCGCAGCCTCGCGCTCTCCGACACCCTCGGTTTCTTCGATGATCGCCTGCTGATCACCGCTGGCCTACGTCGTCAGCAACTGGTGGTGCAAGGCTACAACTACGCCAGTTACGGCAGCGGCAGCCGCAAGTCGAGCTACGACGAATCGATCACCACGCCGGTCTACGGCATCGTGTTCAAGCCGTGGGAGCACGTGTCGTTCTACGCCAACCACATCGAAGGCCTGGCCCAGGGGCCGACCTCGCCGACCAGCGCCGGCGGCTTGCGTGTGACCAACGGCAACGAAGTCTACGCACCGGCGCGCTCCAAGCAGACCGAGGCCGGGGTCAAGGTCGACATGGGCACTTACGGCGCGAGCCTGGGCGTCTATCGCATCGAACAGCCGAGCGATGGCTACTGTGAAATCAACAGCGCCGCCACCTGCACTTACGTGCGTGAAGGCGAGCAGATCAACAAAGGCGTAGAGATGAACGTGTTCGGCGAGCCGATCAACGGCCTGCGCCTGATCAGCGGCCTGACGCTGATGGACACCGAACTGCGCAACACCCAGAACGGCGCCAACGACGGCAACCGTGCCATCGGCGTGCCGAGCTTCCAGTTCAACGCCGGCGCCGACTGGGATGTACCGGGCCTGCAAGGCGTGGCGCTGAATGCGCGGATGCTACGCACCGGCGGCCAGTACGCCGACGCGGCCAACAACCTCAGCCTGCCAACCTGGAATCGCTTCGACGCGGGTGCGCGTTACGCCTTCAAGGTTTCGCAGAAAGACGTGACCCTGCGCCTGGGCGTCGAAAACCTGGCGAACAAGAAGTATTGGGAATCGGCGCAGGGCGGCTACCTGACCCAGGGTGAGCCGCGGGTGGCGAAGTTGTCGGGCACGATCGATTTCTAACCCGCTGTTGTGAGCAAAGCGGACTGCTGCGCAGTCCAGCGGGAGCAAGCTCCCTCGCCACAGAGTCTCAGCCAAAAATGAAAAAGGCCCCGCAGCTTCACCGCTGTGGGGCCTTTTTGGTTTTTGGGTGCCTGAAAAGGCCTTTTCGCGAGCAGGCTCGCTCCCACATTGGGATGCGTTCGACTGTGGGAGCGGGCTTGCTCGCGAAGAGGCCGGCACTGGCTAGCCTTTCCATCTGATCCATACTTGCTCCACAGCCAACGGAGGACAGGCCCATGAACCGCAGCGACGTACTGATCATCGGCGCCGGCCCGACCGGTCTGGTGCTGGCCCTGTGGCTGAGCAAACTGGGCGTGCGCGTGCGCATCATCGACAAGACCTCCGCGCCCGGCACCACCTCACGAGCACTGGCGGTGCAGGCGCGCACCCTGGAGTTGTATCGCCAGCTGGACCTGGCCGACACCGTGGTGCGCAACGGCCACAAGGTCGCGGCGGCGAATTTCTGGGTCAAGGGCAAACCGGTCGCGCAGTTGCCGTTGCAGCGCATCGGCGAAGGCCTGACGCCCTACTCGTTCATCGAAATCTTCCCCCAGGACCAACACGAACAGCTCCTGCTCGAACGCCTCGAAGACTATGACGTGACGGTTGAGCGCAACACCGAGCTTGAGAGTTTCGAAGAAACCGGCGACGGCCTCAGCGCGCATTTGCGCTTGCCGGACGGGCAGCAGGAAATCTGTCAGGCGTGCTATCTGGCAGGTGCCGACGGCGCCCGCTCGATGGTGCGCAAAACCCTCGACACCGGTTTCCCGGGTGGCACCTATCAGCAGGTTTTCTACGTCGCGGATGTGCAGGCCAGCGGCCCGGCGATGAACGGTGAGCTGCACCTGGATCTGGATGAAGCGGACTTCCTTGCGGTGTTTCCACTGGCCGGCGAAGGCCGTGCCCGACTGATCGGCACCGTGCGTGACGAACGTGCCGACCGCGCCGAAACCCTGCAATTTGCCGACGTCAGCAGCCGCGCCATCGAGCACCTGAAAGTGCACATCGACGAGGTCAACTGGTTCTCCACCTACCGCGTGCATCACCGCGTGGCCGAGCATTTTCGCAGCGGTCGGGCGTTTCTCCTCGGCGACGCCGCGCACGTGCACAGCCCCGCCGGCGGCCAGGGCATGAACACCGGCATCGGCGATGCGATCAACCTGGCCTGGAAACTCGCCGCCGTGCTCAACGGCAGCGCCACGGCGAAGCTGCTCGACACTTACGAAACCGAACGCATCGCCTTCGCCCGGCGGCTGGTGTCAACCACCGACAAGGTGTTCAGCTTCGTCACCGCCGAAGGGCGCATCGCCGATCTGCTGCGTACGCGCCTGGCACCCTTTTTGATCCCGAAAATGGCCACGTTCGAGGCCAGCCGCGAGTTCCTCTTTCGCACCGTCTCACAGGTCACCCTCAACTATCGCGGCATGCCGCTGAGCCAAGGCACGGCCGGCCATGTGCATGGCGGCGACCGCTTGCCGTGGGCGCATGATGGCGAGGGGGATAATTTCGAGCCACTGCGCCAGCCCTGCTGGCAGGTGCACGTGTACGGCGACACCAGCGACGAGATGATCGCCTGGTGCAATGAACACCATCTGCCGCTGCACGTGTTCGACTGGCGGCCGGCGTTTGAAACGGCGGGGTTGGGGCGTAACGGGTTTTATCTGCTGCGCCCGGATACCTATGTGGCGATTGCCGATAACAGCGCGGATCCGAAGGTGATCGAGCGGTACTTTCGGGATCACGGGATCCGACCCTACTTCCACTGCCCCTGACTCTACACAGTCCCAATGTGGGAGCGGGCTTGCTCGCGAAGGCGTCGTGTCAGTCAACCTATTCGTTGCTGATACACCGCCTTCGCGAGCAAGCCCGCTCCCACAGGGGGTTGTGCGGTATTCGTCAGATCCCGGCCAGCGCCAGATCCATCGCAAAGTAGGTGAAGATCAGATCCGCCCCCGCGCGCTTGATCGCGCCCAGGCTTTCGCGCACCACGCGATCCTCGTCGATTGCACCGGCCTGCGCGCCGAACTTGATCATCGCGTATTCGCCGCTGACCTGATACGCCGACAACGGCAGGTTCGAGGCTTCACGGATGTCGCGGATGATGTCGAGGTACGCACCGGCCGGCTTGACCATCAGCGCATCGGCGCCTTCCTGCTCGTCGAGCAGCGATTCGCGCAGGGCTTCGCGGCGGTTCATCGGGTTCATCTGATAGCTTTTGCGATCACCCTTCAGCGCGCTGCCGCCGGCCTCGCGGAACGGGCCGTACAGCGCCGAGGCGAATTTGGTCGAGTAGGCCATGATCGGAATCTGGGTGAAACCGGCGGCGTCCAGCGCCTGGCGAATCGCCCGCACCTGGCCGTCCATCGCCGCCGACGGTGCGATCACGTCAGCGCCGGCACGCGCCGCCGCCACAGCTTGCTTGCCGAGGTTGATCAGGGTCTGGTCGTTGTCGACTTCGTGGTTGTGCATCACGCCGCAGTGGCCGTGATCGGTGTACTCGCAGAAGCAGGTGTCGGACATCACGATCATTTCCGGCACCGCGTCCTTGGCAATCCGCGACATGCGCGAGACCAGTCCCTCTTCGCGCCAGGTGTCGCTGCCGTTGGCGTCCAGGTGATGGGAAACGCCAAAGGTCATTACCGACTTGATCCCGGCACGGGCATAACGCTCGATTTCACTGGCCAGCTTGCGCTCGGGAATACGCATCACCCCCGGCATGCTCTTGATCGGCACGAAGTCGTCGATCTCTTCTTCGACGAAAATCGGCAGCACCAGATCATTCAGGCTGAACTCGGTTTCCTGGAACAGGCTGCGCAGGCTCGCATTGCGGCGCAGACGGCGGGGACGTGCTTCGGGGAACTGGCTGGACATGGGGCTTTCCTGAAATCGGAAGATGAGACGAAAGTCGTAGGGGGCGAAGCTTATGCCTTCGTTGGGCGCAGGTACAAACCTGGATCAATCAACAGTGCGTTACCGAGGACGCAATAATCTGCGGGCGTCATCACTAATCCTGTGGGAGCGGGCTTGCTCGCGAAGGAGGTGTATCAGAAAAAGACGTGTTGACTGACACGACGCCTTCGCGAGCAAGCCCGCTCCCACAGGGTTATGTGTGGCCTCAGGAAGGAATGGTCAACCCGCGCACCACAGCCGGGCGAGCCAGAAAGCGCTCCAGCACCCGGGTCACGTTCGGGAAGTTGCTGATGCCCACTAGATCCCCCGCCTCATAGAACCCGATCAGGTTACGCACCCACGGAAACGTGGCGATGTCGGCGATGGTGTAGCGCTCGCCCATGATCCAGTCGCGACCTTCCAGGCGTTTATCCAGCACGCTGAGCAGGCGTCTGCTCTCCTCGACATAGCGATCACGCGGACGCTTGTCCTCGTAGTCCTTGCCGGCGAATTTGTTGAAGAAGCCGAGCTGGCCGAACATCGGGCCGATACCGCCCATCTGGAACATCAGCCACTGAATCGTCTCGTAACGCAGCGCGCCTTCCTGGGCGAGCAACTGGCCGCTCTTGTCGGCGAGGTAGATCAGGATCGCGCCGGACTCGAACAGCGGCAGCGGCTGGTCCTCGGGGCCGTGGGGGTCGAGGATCGCCGGAATCTTGTTGTTGGGGTTCAGCGACAGAAATTCCGGGGACATCTGGTCTTGCGTGTCGAAACCCACGCGGTGCGGCTCGTAGGGCAGGCCGATCTCTTCGAGCATGATCGAGACCTTGACGCCGTTGGGGGTCGGCAGGGAATAGAGTTGAATCCAGTCGGGGTACTGCGCCGGCCATTTCTGGGTGATGGGGAACGCGGACAGATCGGTCATGGGAAACATCCAGTCACATGGGAAGCGCTGATCATAATCCAGGAACCGTAACATTCTGCAGCTAGTGTGCAGAAGCCAGGATCGAACCAAGCGGCCTCAGTGGACTCTGAGCTATGTCTTTGCAAGGGAAGTACGACACGACATGGACAACACCCGGTGCTGGGAGCCCGCGGTGTAAGGGTTGGTCAGCCCCAACCGAATTTGCTGAAGAATCCTATATTCAATGACGAACCTCATGAGTTTCGCCAAACGCTTCAAACATCGCGCCTATGTGGCCCTGCCCTCCCTGCTGGCAGTCAGTGCGCTGACCTTGTCGCTCGAATCGAGCCAGATTCGCGCGCAACCGGTGGACGGTACGCAGACACTGATCTTCCTGCGCCACGCGGAAAAACCCGAGGGCGGTCTCGGCCAGCTCAACTGTCAGGGTCTGAACCGGGCGATCGAGCTGTCGACCCTGCTGCCGGAAAAATTCGGCAAGGCCGATTACGTGTTCGCCGCCAACCCGACACGCAATGTCGAGGAAGGCGAACTGGACAACTCCTACAGCTACATCCGTCCGTTGATGACCATCAGCCCCGCCGCGATCAAGCTCGGCCTGCCGGTGAACATCGAGTTCTCCGCCAACGACACCAGTGATCTGGCGCGCGAACTGATCGAGGACAAGTACCACAACGCGACGATCTACACCGCCTGGTCGCACGGCTATTTGCCGGAGCTGATCAACAAGGTAGCCGGCAAGGCCGTCGGCGAAAAGCAGACCATCACCGATGACTGGGCGTCGGGCGATTTCGATTCGCTGTACGTGCTGACCCTGACCTGGCACAACGGCAAGGCCAGTTTGCAGAGCCACAGCTACAAGCAGGGGCTGGATAACGGCAAGGTGACCTGTCCGACTTGAGTTTTGCGCTGCCTGTACCGGCCCTTTCGCGAGCAAGCCCGCTCCCACACGGGATCTGTGTCAGGCAGAAATTTCTGCCCAGTGGAGACCCAATGTGGGAGCGGGCTTGCTCGCGAAGAGGCCCGCAAGAGCACCCTCAAACCCGCTGATTCAGCCGCTCACGCAGATACTCCAGCACCGCCCCGCGCTCCCCGGCAAATTCAATCCGCCCGCCCTTCTTCTCACGCTGGAACGCATACATCGGGTCGTAATATTCGCGCAGCAACACGCTGATCCAGTCACGGAACTGCTCGACCGAACCGCTGCGCGCCTGCTCCGCCAAGGCCTCTTCCATCTGCAGGAACATCCGCTGATGGCGTTCGCCGCCCAGCCGGCGCTGGATATTGTTCAAACTCGCAATCAACCGCTCGGCATACAGCGCAAAGCCCTGCTCGCCATGCACGGCGACGAACTCGGCGTGCAGGTTGATCACGTAATCCTGCAGAATCCGCTCGACCCGCTGCTCCAGGCTGTCTTCGAGCCAGACCATCGGCGCCACTTGCATGCCTCGGTACAGCGGCAATGGCAAGGCACAACTGCCGACTACCCGGCTCTCGTCTTCCAGCACAAACTGCTGGATCCCGCCGGCGCGTTTTTTCAGCACATCAACGGCCAGACGGTTTTCAAAATCGATGTTGGTCGGTTGGCCGGTGGCGCGCTTGCCGAAACTCGAGCCCCGATGATTGGCGTGGCCTTCCAGATCCAGACCATTACTCAACTGCACCAACAGTTCGGTCTTGCCGGTGCCGGTCATGCCACCCAGCAGCACCATATCGCACTCGGCCACGGCCTGATCGATCGTCTCCAGCAGGAACGTACGCATCGCCTTATAGCCACCGCCGACACGCGGGTAATCAATCCCGCCCTCTTCCTTGATCCATTGCTGGACGATCTGCGAACGCAGGCCGCCGCGAAAGCAATACAGATAGCCGTCGGGGTGTGCCCGGGCAAACTCGACCCAGCCTTGAATGCGCTGCTCCCGCACTTCGGCAGACACCAGCCGCTCACCCAGGGCGATGGCGGCTTGTTGTCCATGCTGCTTGTAGCAAGTCCCCACCTGCTCGCGCTCGCGGTCGTTCATCAGCGGCAGGTTGACCACGCCGGGAAACGCGCCGTGGGCAAACTCGATCGGCGCACGGGCATCCATCATTGGCCGGTCGTTGAGGAAAATATCGCGGTAATCGGTGCAGTCGCGTGACATCAGTTCACCTCGACTGCGTGGGTCTGTCGCTCGACCAGCTCGCCGATCGGCGCCAGGTCCAGGCCCAGTTCGGCAGCCACGGCCAGGAATTCGGCGTTGCCTTCCGGTGTAACTGCAATCAGCAGACCGCCGCTGGTCTGCGGGTCGCACAGCACGCGCTTGTGCAACTCCTGCAGACGGCCGAGCTTGCTCGAATAGCTGTCAAAGTTACGCAAGGTGCCACCGGGCACACAGCCCTGTTCGAGGTAGTACTCGACGCTGTCCAGACGCGGCACGTGGTTGTAGCCGATACGTGCGGTCAGGTGGCTGCCGTCGGCCATTTCCACCAGATGCCCGAGCAGGCCGAAACCGGTAACGTCGGTCATCGCGGTGACGCCGGCCAGTTTGCCAAAACGGCTGCCGGGTTTGTTCAGGGTGCACATCCAGTCACGGGCCACGCCAATGTCGCTGGAACGCAATTTGCCTTTCTTCTCGGCGGTGGTGAGGATGCCGATGCCCAACGGCTTGGTCAGGTACAGCAGGCAACCGGCGGTGGCGGTGTCGTTGCGCTTCATGTGGCGCTTTTCCACCAGACCGGTCACGGCCAGGCCGAAGATCGGCTCCGGCGCATCGATTGAATGCCCGCCGGCCAGCGGAATGCCGGCGGCGTCACACACCGCGCGCCCGCCGCGAATCACTTCCCGCGCCACTTCCGGCGCCAGCACATTCACCGGCCAGCCGAGGATCGCAATCGCCATCAACGGATCGCCGCCCATCGCATAGATGTCGCTGATCGCATTGGTCGCAGCGATCCGGCCGAAGTCGAACGGATCGTCGACAATCGGCATGAAGAAGTCCGTGGTCGACACCACACCACGCTCGGCATCGATCTCGTAAACCGCCGCGTCATCACGCGAGGCATTGCCGACCCACAGTTTCGGGTCAAGGTTCTGCGCACCGCTGCCGGCCAGAATCACTTCCAGCACCTGCGGGGAAATCTTGCAGCCACAACCGGCACCGTGGCTGTATTGGGTCAGGCGAATCGGCTCGCTCATGGGAGAGTCTCTGGCAATTGATGGGGCGGATTCTAGCAGAGCGCGGGCCGGCAGATTTTTGCGCTGACTGTCCGGGCCCCTTCGCGAGCAGGCTCGCTCCCACATTAGTTGCAATGCGATCCCCTGTGGGAGCGGGCTTGCTCGCGAAAGCTATCGATGGGTCACCACGATTTCACGGCCGGGCACAAAAGGTGCCCTGATGAAAAACCATTTGCCACTGCTCGTCCTGCCGCCGCCATACCGAACTGCGCAAACTGTCCGCCGGCATCCGCTGGCCGCCAGCGACGGTATGGCAGTGATACGTCACCAGCGCCGAATCTTCCGACAACGGCTTGAGCGTGAACTGACTGACGGTACGTGGTGCGAATGCTTGCTGCGGCAGCGCTGCCAGCACATCGGACTTGTTCCAGATGCCGCCGCTGGCGCCGAATTCGACAAAGTCGTCCGCGATCAATCTCGCCAGTTCTGCGGCATCCTCGCGCACGGCGCGCGACAGCAGGCGGTTTTCCAGATGTAACAAATGCTTCGACAGATCCATCTCGTTCCTACCTCAGTGCAGAAATCACTCGCCACAAAGACTTTCGATTGTGCAAAAAAAACCGCCCTTTCGGGCGGCTAAAGTACTTCGACCATGATTCAGAAGCTTTGACTGAAGCTGATGTTGAACGCGCTGTCGTTGTTGTCGCTCGACACCTGGCCTGAGTAGCCGATGCCCAGCTTGCCGGTCGGGGTGACCTGGAAGTCGATGCCGGCTTCGAGCAATGCGCTGTCCTTGGCGATGGGTACGCCCTGGGTGCTGAACGAGGCGCCGCCGTCGATGAAGGTCAGGTCGGCGTCAGGTTTGGTGTCGCCGTAGGCATGCCGCCAGCCGATGGCCGCGCGTGGCGTCAGTTGGCTGCCGTTGGCCAGGGTCACCAACTTGCCGATGCGCACACCGAGGGTCGAGTAAGTGATGTCCTGATCGGCGTCGGCCTTCAGGCGCCCCACTCCCCCTTTTTCCTTGCCGGTGTCGCTGTCGTAGTTGACGTAGGCCAGCCCGGCGAACGGTTCGATGGCAACGCCTGCTGCGCTGATCGCGTAACCCACTTCACCGAACACCTGCGCACTGCGCGCGTCGTAATCGGCCTTCAGGCGATCGTTGTAAGTACCGACGCTGACATCGCGTTTGGTCTCGATGCTGTGCCAGCTGTAAGCCGCGCCGAGGCGCACTGCCAGTGCATCGAATTGCGAGTTCAGATAACCGGCCAGGTGGTAGCTGTCGACCTTGGCATCCGAGTTGCGATCATGCGCGTTGAGGTTGCTGCGGGTGTAGCCGGCCGCCATCCCGGCACGCCAGGTGTCATCCAGCGCCTTGTCGGTGCCGAGCATGAAACCGCCAAGGTTGCGATCGACTTTTGCCGTGTTGCTGTCGCCGCCCATGTCGCCCCAGGCACCGATAGCCCGGATCCAGCCGACCATTTCCCCATGGCAGCCGTTGCTGCTCAGTTGCGTGTCGCTCGGGGCCAGGGTTCTGCGTGGATCATCCGCAGCGCTGCACGACGGCTGGCGCATACGGTCATTGACCGCCTCACGGATGAAGCGCGAGTCCTCAAGCATGGCGCTGGCAGTGCTGGCGTGGATTTCCCCGGAGAGGCTGTCGAACGCATTGCGTGCACCGGCCACGCTGAGGTTGACGATCTGGTTCTGCAACGCCGCGCCAGCCGCCCCGTTATTGGACAGTGCCGTGGCGGTGCCGCGCTGGTTGCCCGTGGCAGCGACGTCGGCGAACGAGTTGCCGTTGCGGCTCACGGCCAGGGTGACCGAGTCGGCACCGTAGATCAGCGAGCTGTTAAGGAACGCGTACTGCGGCAGATCGGTGGCACTGAAGGTGCCGGTCACCCCACCGCCCGCAGTGATCAGCGAGTAAGTGGTGTTGCCGGTGAACGGCGCCAGGCTGTTGACCACCAGACCGCCGCCCAATGCCGCCGTACCACCCACCGCCAGTGGCGTGGCGGTTGGCGAGCTGACGGTCAGCGCCAGTACACCATCGCTGCTGTTGGTCAGGTTGCCGGCCACGCTCAAGGTGCCGTCAGCGCCACCGGAAGCCACCACACCGTGGTTGACCACCGAACCGACGCTGCCGTTACCGCTCAGGCCTGCGCCGTTGGCGACCGTGACTTGTGCGCCCAGCGAAGCCCGGGCCGCACGGCTGCCGACTTGCAGCAGGCCTTGATCGACGGAAACCGTACCGCTGAACGGTTGATTGCCGACCATCAACAGGCGACTCACGCCGCGTTTGAACAGCGCGCCGGTGCCGTTGAGCACACCGTTGAACCGGCCATCGGTGTTTTGCTGGAACACCAGTGTGGCGTTGTCGGTGATGTTGCCTTGCAGGCTCGTGGTGCTACCGATCAGCGTACCGCCACTGACGGTGGTGCCACCGCTGTAGGTGTTGGCGCCAGTCAGTACAAGGGTGCCGGAATCGAGTTTCTCGATACCGCCGGTGCCGATCAGCGGCACGTCGATTTCAGCACTGGCCCCGGAATTGACCCGCACCGGCGCCAGGCTGCCGTCGGCACCGTTGACCGGTGTCAGCGTACCGCCAGCCCCCGGCACCAGGCTGTAACCTGCGGAGAGGAACTGCAGGCCAGTGAAGTTCTGATTGCCCTGCACAGTGACGGTACCTGCCTGGCCACCGAACACCGCGAACTGACCATTGGACGCCAGCGCCTGCGTGCCGCTCGGATCGGTCCAGTTGGTGCCCGGGCCCCACACGCCACTGCCGCCACCGATACTGCCGTCAGGATTGGTGGTGTCGCCGTTCCAGAACTGCACTTCACCCGGACTGCCCTGCACCAGCAGGTTGACCTGATTGGCGATCGCGGTTTGCAGGGTCAGGTTGGCCGCCGATACCGGCAGGCTGCCGTAGACCAGACCGTTGTCGGTCAGGCTGCCACCGTAGCGGAACAGTTGATAGACCCCGGTGCCGAAACCGCCGGCGTTGCTGATATTCAGCGTGCCGTCGAGGGTCAGGTTACCGGCGACATTGACCACCGTGGTGGAGCTGGCGGCCGAGCCGAGGCTGAAGTCCAGGTTGGTGCCCGAGGACAGCGCCAGCGAACCGACCGACAACGGTGTAGCCGTGCCGCCACCGGTCAGCGTCGCACCGCTGGCCAGTTGCACGTTGCCGCCCAGTTGTCCGCTGCCACCGACTTTCGCACCACTGGCGACGTTGACGTTGGCGCTGTTGAGCACGCCGTTGACGATCAGGTTGCCGGCCTGCACCGAGGTATCACCGGTGAAGGTGTTGTTACCGGTCAGGAGCAATTGGCCGGTGCCGGTTTTGTTCAGCGTGCCGGCGCCGGTGAGGTTGCCGGTGTAGCTGCCGTCGGCGTTCTGCGCGAAGGTCAGCGCCGCGTTGTTGACGATGGCGCCTTGCAGGCTGCTGATGTCGCCAGTGGTAGTGCCAGCGTTCAGCGTGGTGCCGCCGCTGTAGGTATTGGCACCACTCAGCACGAGGTCAGCGCTGCCGTTTTTCACCAGACTGCCGGTACCGGTGATGGCGCCGAGCAGCGTGGTGTTCTGGTTGCCGGCCAGGGTCAGTTGCGACCCCAGATTGATCGCGTTGGCCAGTTGCAGCGCCGAGCTGCTGTCGAGGCTGCCGTTGCCGGTCACGCTCAGTGCACCGCTGCTGATTGCGCTGTTATTGCCCAGCACCAGCGTACCGCCAGCGAGCTGAGTACCACCGCTGTAGGTGTTGCTGCCGTTAAGGGTCAGGCTCGAAGCGCCGGACTTGATCAGGCTGCCGGCACCGCTGACTACACCGTCGAGGGTCAAGGCGTTACTGCCAGCGACAGTCAGACCACCGTTCACTAGCACATCGTTGCCCAGCGTGACGGCCGCGTTGCTGTCCAGCGCGGTGCCGTCAGCGGCAGTCAACACGCCGGTACCGAGCGCGGCGTTATTGCCGACCACGATCTTGCCGCCATTGAGCGCGGTGCCGCCGGTGTAGCCGTTGGCGGCGTTGAGCACCAGCGTGCCGGTGTCGTATTTGCCGAGGGTGCCGCTGCCGTTAAGCGCAACGCCGACGGTCGCGGTGGCGTTCGGATCGACTCGCACCGTGGCATTACCCAACGAACCGTTGACCAGATTCAGCGAACCCGCGGTGCCGTCCTGCAGGCTGTAGCCATCGGTGACGAACTGCATGCCGGTGATGGTTTGTGCGCCGTTCACGGTGACCGTGCCCGCCGTGCCCTGGAACACCGCGAAGTTGTTGGTCCAGGCCTGATTGGTGGTGCCGTTGACGTCGGTCCAGTTGGTGGTGCCGGTGCCCCAGGTGCCGCTGCCGCCATCGACCGAGCCGTTGGCCACCAGTTGGTTGCCGTCCCAGAACTGCACGGTGACGCCCGGTGCGGTAACCAGCAGGTTGATCTGGTTGGCCAGCGCGGTTTGCAGGGTCAGATCGCCCGGGGTGACGCTGCCCGGCACCGTGCCGATCAGCATGCCGTTGTCGGTCAGGCCCCCGGTGTAGTTGATCAACCGGTACACACCGCTGCCGAAACCACCGATGTCGCTGACGTTGAGGGTGCCGTCGAGGGTCAGGTTGCCGCCGACATTCACCAGCGCATTGCCGCCACCGGAAACCGGCGTGCCCAGTCCGACATCGAAATTGGAGTTGGCGTTGAACACCAGCGAGTTCACCGACAGGGTGCTGCCGGTGGCGCCGGCCAGATGACCGCCGTCGGCCACGGTCACCGCGCCGCCCAGCGAGCCGCCGCCCGTCAGGGTGCCGCCGCTGTTGACCAGTACGCTGGCGCTGTCCAGCGAGCCACTGACGTTCAAGGTGCCGGCGTTGACCGTGGTGTTGCCGGTCAGGCTGTTGAGGCCGGTCAGGGTCAGGGTTCCGGTGCCGAGCTTGTTCAATTCGCCGGTTCCGGTGAGGACACCGGCGAAAAGGCTGCTGGCGTTGTTGCCGCCGATGCTCAGAGTGTTGCCGCCGCCGATCAGTGCGGTGCCGCTGCCGGTCAGACTGGCGAGGCTGCCCGAGCCGCCGAGATTGAGAGTTGACGCAGCGCCGAGGTTGACCCCGGCATTGCTGCCCAGTGCCGAGTTGCCCAGTGTCGTGAGGCTGCCCGATTGCACATCAAAGGTGCCGCTGAAGGTGTTGTTGCCGGACAGCGTCAGGTCGGCCAGACCATTCTTGGTCAGGGTGCCCGCCCCGGCGATCACGCCACCGAGCGTCAGGTTGTTGTTGCCAGCCACGCTCAGGTTGGCATTGACGTTGACGTTGTTGGCCAGCACCAGCGGCGCGGTGGTGTCGAGGGTCGATGCACTCGCCACGGTTACCGCGCCGGAGCCCAGGCCCGCCGAGGTGCCGAGGGTCACGGTGCCGGCGTTCAGTGTGGTGCCGCCGCTGTAGGTGTTGATGCCGTTGAGGGTCAGGTTGGACGCGCCGTTCTTGATCAGGCCACCGGCGCCGCTGACCACGCCGCTGAGCGCTACGTCGTTGCTGCCGGTGTTGCTCAGATTGGCGTTGAGCACCACGTTGTTGCCCAGACTCACTGCTGCGCTGCTGTCCAGCGCCGAAGCGCCGGCCACGGTCAGGTTGCCCAGGCCGAGTGCTGAGTTGCTACCGGCGGTCAGGGTGCCGGCGTTCAGGGTAGTGCCGCCGAGGAAGTTGTTGTTGCCGCTGAGGGTCAGGTTGGCTGCGCCGTTTTTGCTCAGGCTGCCGGCGCCGTTGACCGTGCCGGCCAGCGTCAGATCTGCGGTGCCGCCAATGCCGAGGTTGCCGGCAAGGTCGACCGCGTTGTTCACCGAAACCGCCGTGCTCGCATCCAGCGTGGTGCCGCCCGCCGCGTTCAAGGTGCCGGAACCCAGCGCCGAGTTCGACGCCAGAACCAATCCGCCAGCGTTCAGCGCCACCGGCCCGAGGAAGGCGTTGTTGCCGCCGAGGGTGAGGTTCGCCGCGCCATTCTTGATCAGGCCACCGGTGCCGCCAATTACGCCGTTGAGGGTCAGCGCATTGCTACCGACCACGGTGAGGTTGCCGTTGAGTGTGGCGGCGTTGCCGAGGGTTACGGCGGTGTTGCTGTCCAGTTGCGTACCGGCGTTGGCGGTCAGTGTGCCGCTGCCCAGCGCGGTGTTGCTGCCGACAATGATCTTGCCGCCGTCCAGCTGCGTGCCGCCGCTGTAGGTGTTGGCGCCATTGAGCACCAGGGTACCGGCGTCGAGTTTATTGAGGATGCCGCTGCCATCGATATTCACGCCGATGGTCGCAGTAACGCCCGGATCAACCCGCAGTGCTGTGGTACCGCCAGTGCCGTTGACAGCGGTCAATTGCCCCGCCGCACCGGTGACCAGGTTGTAGCCGTCGGTGAGGAATTGCATGCCGGTGAACGCTTGCGTGCCGTTCACCGTCACAGTGCCCGCAGCACCCTGGAATACCGCGAAGTCACCGGCCCATGGCTGGTTGACCAGACCATTGGCATCGGTCCAGTTGGTGCCGACCGCATTCCACGTGCCGCTGCCGCCATCGACCACGCCGTTGGCGATGGTCTGGCTGCCGTCCCAGTAACGGATGTTGCTGTTCGGTGCCGACACTTGAATATTGATCTGATTGCCCACGCCGGTCTGCACCACCAGATCGCCAAGGCCATAGCCGACCGGCACGCTGGCGACGTCCAGACCGAGATTAGTCAGGGCACCGGTGTAGTTGAACAGGCGATACACACCGACGCCGAAACCGCCGGCATCGCTGACGTTGAGATTGCCGTCAAGGGTAAGGTTGCCGCCGATGTTCATCAGCGAACTGGTCGACGGAGTCCCCAGCGCCACATCCACGTTGCTACCGGCACCGAGGGTCAGGCCACTGGCTGACAAGGTATTGCCCGATGACAGCGCCAGATGGCCCCCGCTATTAATGTTCACTGTGCCAAGCGCCGAGCCGGTACCGGTCAGGGTACCGCCGGTGTTGACGTTGACCTGTGCACTGCCCAGCGAACCGCTCAGGTTCACGATACCGCCATCGATCGCGGTATTGCCGGTAATGCCGTTGATGCCAGTGAGGTTCAAGGTGCCGGTGCCGACTTTGGTCAGGCCACCGCTGCCACTGAGATCACCATCAAAGGTGCTGGTGACGTTGCCGCCACCGACGGTCAACGTGTTGCTGCCAGTCAGTTGCACACTGCCGCTGCCGGTCAGCGCGCCGAGGCTGGCATCGCTACCGAGATTCAGGCCGGCACCGGCACTGATGTTGACGCCAGAAGTGTTGCCCAGTGCGTTGGTGTTGAGGGTAGTGACGCTGCCGGAGACGATGTTCACGGCGCCGGTAAAGGTGTTGTTGCCGGCCAGAGTCAGGTCCGACAGGCCGTTTTTGGTCAGGCTGCCGGCGCCGTCGATGATGCCGTTGAGGCTCAGGTCGTTATTGCCGGCCACCGTCAGCCCGGCGTTGAGGGTGATCGCGTTGCCGATGCCGAACGAGGCGCTGTTATCGAGAGTCGCCGCGCCGCCGACGGTCAAGCCACCACTACCCAGACCGTTGGCATTGCCCAGGGTCAGGGTACCGGCGTTGAGGGTGGTGCCGCCGCTGAAGGTGTTGTTGCCGTTGAGCGTCAGGTTGGCCGCACCGTCCTTGATCAGTTGGCCAGTGCCGCTGGTCACGCCACCGAGGGTCAGGTTCTGCGTGCCGCCGACAATCAATACCGCGTTGAGAGCGACGCCGTTATTGAGGCTGACCAGCGGTGAATTGCTGTCCAGTGTGGCAGCACCCGCGACAGTCAAAGCGCCGGAACCCAGCGCCGAACTGTTGCCGACGGTCAGCGTACCGGCGTTCAACGTGGTGCCGCCGAGGTAGTTGTTGGCCGCATTGAGAATCAGATTGGCCGCGCCGTCTTTCACCAGACTGCCGGCGCCGCTGACCAGACCGGTCAAGGTCAGATCTGCCGTGCCACCGATATTCAAGGCTCCCGCCAGGCCCACTGCGTTGTTCAGGCTGACGGCGGTGTTGGCGTCCAGCGTGGTATTGGCCGCCGCATTCAGCGTACCGACGCCCAGCGCGGTGTTGCTGCCGACAATCAGCTTGCCGGTGTTCAGTGCAGTGTTGCCGAAATAGGTGTTGGCGCCGTTGAGGGTCAGGTCGGCCGCGCCGTTCTTGGTCAGCCCACCGATGCCGGCGACCACCCCGCCGAGGGTCAGCGCATTGCTGCCGCCGACGGTCAGCGTGCCGCCGAGGTTGACGTTGTTGGCCAGGGTCGCCGCCGTGCTTGCATCCAGCGTGGTGCCGTTCGACGCGTTCAGTGCGCCCGTACCCAGAGCGGTGTTGGAGCCGACCACCAGCGAACCGGCATTCAGCGCCGTGGTGCCGGTGTAGGTGTTGTTGCCGGTCAGGGTCAGGCTCGATGCGCCGGTCTTGATCAGGCCGTTCGCGCCACTGATTACCCCGCCGAGGGTCAGCGCGTTGGCGCCGCCTGCGGTGAGGTTGGCATTGAGAATCACGTTGTTGTTCAGGGTCACGGCGGAACTGCTGTTGAGGGTGCCCGCGCCTTCCACCGACAAGGCGCCGGTGCCCAGTGCCGCACCATTGCCGACGGTCAGGCTGCCGGCATTCAGGGTGGTGCCGCCGCTGTAGGTATTGGTGCCGTTGAGGGTGAGATTGGCGGCGCCGTTTTTCACCAGTTGGCTGGTACCGCTGATCCCGCCACCGAGGGTCAGCGCGTTGCTGCCGCCAATCCCCAGACTGTTATTGAGAATGACGTTGTTGTTCAGTGTCACCGCCGCATTGCTGTCGAGCGTCGCCACGCCGCCGACGGTGATGTTGCCGCTGCCGAGCGCCGCATTCGCGCCGGCCGTAATGGTGCCGGCGTTCAACGCGACGGCACCGAGGAAAGTATTGGCGCCATTGAGAATCAGATTGGCCGCGCCGTTCTTGGTCAGCCCGCCGCTGCCGCTGACGATACCGCCGAGGGTCAGGTTGGCGCTGCCGCCGATGTTCAGATTGCCACCGAGTGACACCGCGTTGGTCAGCGCCACCGCGGTGCTGGCATCAAGCGTGGTGCCCGCCGCCGTGGTCAATGCGCCAGTGCCCAATGCGGTGTTGCTGCCGACAATCAGCGTACCGGCGTTGAGCGCGGTGCCGCCGGAGAAAGTGTTATTGCCGCTGAGGCTGAGGCTCGCAGTGCCGTTCTTGATCAGATTGCCGGCGCCGCTGACGACCCCGCTCAGGCCCAGTGCCTGGGTGCCGCCAATGGTCAGATCCGCCGCCAGCGCGACAGCGTTGGCCAGGGTCACCGCCGTGGTCGCATCCAGCGTGGTGCCGGCCGCGGCGTTCAACGCGCCAGTCCCCAGTGCGGTGTTGCTGCCGACGAACAGGCTGCCGGCGTTGAGAAGCGTGTTGCCGGCGTTGGTATTGTTCCCCGTCAGGGTCAGGCTGGCGGTACCGGACTTGGTAATCCCGCCGGTGCCGGACAACACGCCGCCCAGGGTCAGGGCATTGCTGCCGAGCACGTTGAGCGCGCCGGTCATGCCGATGTTGTTGGCCAAGGTAACGTTTGCGGTGCTATCGAGACTGGTGCCGGCAGCGGTGTTCAGCGCGCCGCTACCCAGCGAGTTGTTGTTGGTCACCAGCAGGCTGCCGGCGCTCAAAGTGGTAGTGCCGGTATAGCCGCTGTTGGCGCCACTGAGGGTCAGGCTGCCGGTGCCGGTCTTGGTCAAACCGCTGCTGCCTGTGATCAAGCCGCCGAGGGTCAGAGCGCCGGAGCCGCCGGCCGTCAATGTGCCGCCGAGGCTGATCGCATTGTTCAGGTTGATCGTGCCGGGCGCGCTCAAGGTGGTCGCGACGGTGACGTTGACGGTTCCGGTGCTCAGCGCCAGGTTGTTGCCCAACTGCACGGTGCCGCCGTTGAGTGTGGTGTTGCCCAGATAGGTGTTGGCAGCGCTGAGGCTCAGTTGCCCGGAGCCGACTTTGCTCAGGCCGCCGCTGCCGGAAATCACCCCGCTCAGGGTGGTTGCGTTGGTGCCCTGCACGGTCACACCACCGGCGCCGAGGGAGATCAGATTGCTGAGGTTCAACCCGGCGTTGCTGGCCTGGAGGATCCCGCCGTTGGAGGTGAGCACCCCGCTGCCGAACGTGGCGTTGTTGTTGAACTGGGCGACACCGCCATTGAGCGTGGTCGCGCCGCTGACCAGTGGCCCTTGCAAGGTCCAGGTGCCGCTGTTGATGGTCAGGTTGTTGAAGTTGACGTAAGTGGCGCTCGACGCCGTGCCGACCCCGGTGGTGCCGCCGCCGACACCGGCCGGGTTTTGCAGGATCAGGTTGTTGGTACCGCCCGCGCCGCCATCGACAGTGCCGGTCGGGGCGAAGGTCAGGTTGATGCCGATCAGTCCGCCGAGGCCGACGCTGACCTGCACGCCGTCACCCACGTTGACGCTGGAGCCGGTTACCGCCGTAAAGGTGTTGGTGCTGCTCGCGCCCATCGACACGCCGCCGGTGATCGCACCGGCGTTGGTGAAGGTGTTGCCCGCCGCCGAGGTCTCGAAGGCGATCCGGCCGTTGATCACGCCGGTGCTGCTGTTGGTCATGTTGACCTGCGAGCCGCCGTACACACCGACCACCGGGGTGTCGGCCAAGGTGATGCCGCCGACCGAGAGTCCGGTCGAGGTGATGGTGCCGTTGTTGGTGATGCTGGTAGTGCCGGCCGCAGCGTTGTTCACCGCGATGCCCAGGCCGTCAACGCTGGTCAGGTTGAGCCCGAGCAACATGCCGGTACCGCGAATGATCCCGCTGGCATTATTGAGCACGCTGACCGTACTGGTTGCGCCCGTACCGATGAAGGCACCGCCGCTCAACACCGAGACCAGCCCGAGCAGCGCCGGGTCGATCGTCCCGGAGTTGTTCAGGCTGATGTTGACCCCGGTCAGGTCCATCACATGGCCGCCGAGCGTCGCGTTCATCTGCGCCCCGGAATTGACGTTGACCGTCAGGCCGTTGGTGGCACTGGCAAAATTGTTGAGAAACAGCGGCAGACTCGGCACGCCGCTACAGGTCACGGTGGAACCCGCCGTGGAGCATGTGGCCAGTGCCGGTGCGCTGACCCCACCGAACAACAGCCCGGCAACGCTCAGGTGCACAGCAAGGGAAAGTGGGGAAAAACGCGAAACGAGGGCGACACCAAACCTTGCTTCCACGGGCTACTCCTTGTCGTGGCCAAATTCTTCCTTGAAGGCGTGGGAAACGTGCTTATTCCACACGCGAATCAAGACTGCGACGGTCATCACAAAACCGCGTCATGGCTGACAAGCTAGTATACGCCCCGCGATGGGGCACTGATTAAATGGTGTTAATACTTTAATACTAGGACCGTCTAGAACGCGGGTTTCGGTCAGTAAACACTGGGTTTGGCGACACCTGACTAACCCTGTGGGAGCGGGCTTGCTCGCGAAAGCGGTGTAACTGAGAAGGATGTGTCACCTGACCCGACGCCTTCGCGAGCAAGCCCGCTCCCACAGGAGAATTTCAGCGTTTAAAAGAAACTGGTACGCCTTGTGCAAACGTTTGCGACCTGCCTATAACGACTTTTTCGTAACAAAACCGTACAGACCCGCAGAACCCGGGCCTCGATCCGCAAAAAAAGGACTTTGAATGCACGTTGCTTCCCTTCTTCGCGCCCCGTTTGCGCGCACGTTTGCTGTTTCCCTGCTACTGACCGGCGTTACCGGAGTTCTCAGCCACAGCGCATTGGCGCAACCGGCGCTGCCCGACGAGTCCGCCCAGGGTGAAGCCCTCAGCCCGGAAGCTGCCCCGCCGAAAAAAGGCGCGTATCTGTCGGACTGGTACAACCAGGACCTGACGCTGATCGGCAGCAAGGACATCAGCTTCGGGCCGCAACCGGCCGACGATATCTATCTGGAATACGAATACTTCGGGCGCAAGGGGCCGTTCGAGCTGTACGGCTACATAGACATTCCGAAGATCTTCAACATCGGCAACAGCCACGACAAAGGCGTGTGGGATCACGGCTCACCGGTGTTCATGGAACACGAGCCGCGCATCTCCATCGACTACCTCGCCGGCCGCAGCCTGGCCATCGGCCCGTTCAAGGAATGGTACGTGGCGTTCGACTGGATCTACGATCACGGCAGCCGTAAAGAGAACCGCGCCAACACCCTGTACAGCGGCTTCGGCACCGACATCGACACCCATTCGCGGGTCAACCTGTCGGCCAACCTGTACGGGCGCTACCAGTGGGAAAACTATGGCGCGAGCAATGAGTATTCGTGGGACGGCTACCGCGCGCAGCTCAAGTACATCGTGCCCATCGACAAATTCAGCAACGGCGCGTCGCTGACCTACATCGGTTTCACCAACTTCGATTTCGGCTCGGACATTCACAAGGACAACCCGGCGCGCACCGCCAATGCCACGGTGGCGACCAACGTGTTGCTGTACTCGTTCACCCACCTGCGTTTCACCCTAGTCGGCCGTTACTTCCACAACGGCGGCAACTGGGAAGACGGCAGCGAGCTGAACTTTGGCGACGGTAATTTCCGCGCGCGCTCCAACGGTTGGGGTTACTACGCCGGCATCGGCTATCAGTTCTGAAATCAGGAGATTCTCATGCAAGCAATGACGCGTCTGACCCTGGCCGCTGCGGCCCTGCTCTCTTCCACGGCGTGGGCGGCTGAAGCGCCGATCCAGCCGAAAGTCGTACTGATCACCATGTTCGCCCCCGAGGCACAGAACTGGATCGAGCGCCTCGATCTCAAGCAGGAAATCCGCGTACCGGGGCTGTCCGCCGAGTACCCGACCATCCGCTGCAACGCGCAACAGGTGTGCCTGCTGACCACCGGCATGGGCCAGAGCAACGCCGCCGCTTCAACCCTGGCCTTGGCCCTGTCGCCGAAATTCGACCTACGCAAAAGCTGGTTTCTGATCGCCGGGATCGCCGGCATCAGCCCGAAACACGGGACCATCGGCACCGCCGCGTGGGCGCACTACCTGGTGGAATTCGGCACGCAATGGGAGCTGGATTCGCGCGATGCGCCGGCGAGCTGGCCGACCGGTTACCTCGGCATCAACACCAAGGGTCCGAACGAAAAACCGCCGTTGGACTACAAGACCGAAGTTTTCGAACTCAACCCGACACTGCAGGCCAAAGCCTTCGCCCTGAGCCACAAGGTCGAGTTGAGCGAGAGCAAGGAATCAGCAGCGTGGCGTCGCAAATACCCTTCGGCCCCGGCCAATCAGCCGCCCGTGGTTACGCGCTGCGACACGCTGGCGGGCAACACCTGGTTCTCCGGTACACGCCTGAGCGAACGCGCCGAGGTCTGGACCAAACTGCTGACCGATAACAAGGGTGAATACTGCACCACACAACAGGAAGACAACTCGACCTACGAGGCCTTGTTACGCGCCAGTCGCGAAGGTCTGGTGGATGTGCAGCGTCTGGCCGTGGTGCGTGCCGGCTCTGACTTTGATCGGCCGGCACCGGGCGGCAGTGAAGTGGATAATCTGCTCAAGTACGCCGATCAGGGCGGCTTCGTGCCAGCGCTGGAAAACCTCTATCGCGCCGGCAACCCGCTGGTGCAGGACATTCTGAAAAACTGGTCGGCGTGGGAAAACGGCGTCCCGCAATCCTGAGTACAACACGGTAAAAATGTGGGAGCGGGCTTGCTCGCGAATGCGGTGTATCAGCCAATACTTGCTTCGCTGACACACCGCTTTCGCGAGCAAGCCCGCTCCCACAGTTGTTTTGTGGTGTCAGGGAATAAGGATAATCTTGTCGCCACTGCCCTGATTCACCTGCGCGTAGCTGTCCAACCCCTCCGCCAATGGCACCTGCACCAACCCCTGCGGCAACGGCAACAGATCCTCATCAAAGAACCGCCCAAACTGCTCGAGCATCACCGCACAGGCTTGCACGCCGTACAGCAGCGAGTTGATCCCGACCACCGAACCGCCCTTGCGGTACAACGCCAATGCCGGCAATTGCACATGGCCGTCGACCGGTGCGGCGATGATCGCGATGCGCCCGAAGGCTGCCAATGCCGCGACCGAGGCCGGCAGCCAGAAGCCGGTGGTGTCGAAGATCACGTCAGCGCCACCGCTGTACACCGCGTTGACCTGCGCGCCGAGGTCTTCGGGTTTATCCAGCTGAATCGTCTGGAAGCCCTGCGCCTGCAACTCCTTGACCTGCTCCGGCCGCCGCGCCGCTGCCAGTATCTGCGCGCCGCGCACCTTGGCCAGCGCCAACGCCGCCGTGGCCACCGCGCCGCCACCGATCACCAGCAAACGCGTATCAGCCGTCACCGAGCTGCGCTCCAACGCATCCCACGCCGTGGTGTACGGCACGCCGAGGCTGGCCGCCTGGGCGAAACTCAAGTGCGACGGTTTGTGCGCCACGCCATTGGCCGGCAGTTTGACGAACTGCGCGTGCGAGCCATCGGCGAAAAAGCCCAGCTCGCGCCCGGTGCCCCAGACTTCCTGACCGAGCAACGCCTGCGGCCCCTCGACCACGACACCGGCGAAATCGCGCCCGGGAATCCGTGGCAACGTGGTGTACGGAAATCGCCCGAGCACATTCTTCACATCGCTGGGGTTCAGACCGGCCGCCTTGATCTCGACCAGCACTTCATCAGCACTCGGTACGGGTTTGGCGACATCGGCGAAGCGCAGGGAGGACAGATCGCCGGTTTTATCGAATTGCAGTGCTTTCATGAGGACATCCATCAAAGGGAAAAGGAATTCAGGACAGCCAACCGGCGACCAGTTGCCGGCCCATCGGCCACAGCTGCTCACCCGCGAGCATGCCCAGCAGCCCCACCAGCGCGATGGCCGGAGGTGCCGGGGAACGAAAGTCCAGTGCGCCATAGAGCAGGCCGACACCCAGACCGATGGCCAGCGAAATCAGGTAGTTCATGGAGGAAACTCCGCCGCGTGAAAGGAATGGGCAAAGTCTAGGGAAGGATCGGCAGAGGTGTCGGCCAAGGACTTCTGAATTTCGGCCAATTCCCGCGTTCTCTGCCATCCCCTGTGGAAGCGGGCTTGCTCGCGAAGGCGGCGGGTCAGTCACTTTATGCTTCACAGACCTGCCGCTTTCGCGAGCAAGCCCGCTCCCACAGTGGTTTTGCGGTGTCAGGGGAGCCCGCGCTGGAAAACCTCTTTCGCGCCGGCAATCCGCTGGTGCAGGACAATCTGAAAAACTGGTCGGCGTGGGAAAACGGCGTCCTGCAATCCTGAGTACAACACGGTAAAAATGTGGGAGCGGGCTTGCTCGCGAAGGCGGCGGGTCAGTCACTTTATGCTTCACAGACCTGCCGCTTTCGCGAGCAAGCCCGCTCCCACTGTTGTTTTGCGATGTCAGGGGAGCCGGTGCTGGAGAACCTCTATCGTGCTGGCAATCCGTTGGTGCAGACATCCTGAAACACTGGTCGGCGTGAGAAAACAGCGTCCCGAAATCCTGAATACAACACGGTAAAAATGTGGGAGCGGGCTTGCTCGCGAAGGCGTTGTATCAGCCAACATTTGCTTCGCTGACACACCGCCTTTCGCGAGCAAGCCCGCTCCCACGGGGATTGCGTTCAGGTGATCGTAAATTGCGAAGGCGCCACACCCAGCTCGCGGCGGAACATGTCACTGAAACTGCTCGGCGAATACCCCAGCTCGCGAGCGATCGCGCTCACCGGCACGCCCTGAATCAACTCCGTCACCGCCGTCGCCAACTGGACCTGCCGCCGCCATTCAGCGAAGCCCATGCCGAGGCTGTCCTTGAACAGCCGCGCCAGCGTGCGCACGCAGGCCCCGGCGTTTTCCGCGTGCTGTTCGAACGGAATGTCCAGCGACGGTGCCGCCATCACCGCCTGGCACAAATTCATCAGGCGCCGGTCGGAATCGTCCGGCAGCGGGATCTTCAATTGCGAGCGCCGGGCACGCTTGAGCTCCAGCAACGCCAGCCCGACCAACGCGTCGTAATAGGCCGGCTCACCGCTATCGCCCTGCTCCACCAGCCCGACGATCAACTCGCGCAACAGCCCTCCGACTTCAATCACCTGCACTGTCGGATCCAGCGTTGCCGCCAGCACCGGGCGCAGGTAGATATTGCGCATTTGCAAGTCCGACACCACACGAATTCCATGGGGCACCCCGGGTGGCAACCACACCGCGCGCTGCGGCGGCACCACCAGTGCCTCATGCGGGGTCTCGACCCACATCACTCCGCTCATCGCATACAGCAACTGCCCCCAGACATGCTCGTGCGGCTCGATGAACAAACCACGCGGATAGGTACGCGCCAGCGGTTGCACCGGCACATCGGTATCCGTGAGATCGGGGGGTGCGGCGAGGGCCATGGCGAGCATTCATTGGGGTTGGCGGAAGGCGCATGGTAACCAGTCGGTCACAGCGTCGACAACGATAGATACCGTCGGACAATCCGAGTGAATTTTCCCGACGCGCCGCGATCCTTCTAATACCACAGGGAGGATTACGGGCTTTATGAACAACGCAAAACTGTTTGTCATCGATTACACCCTTCACGGCACGCCTAAGTCGTTCATTATCCGCTCGGACAGAATGGACAACGCCGAGGCGTGGCACTGGGCAAGCTGCGACGCCGGTGTGGGTCGCATCCCGCGTTTCGGCCGGGAAAAAGTGCAAAAGACCAGCAAACCGATGGCGGAGAAATTCGGCGTGGAAAATGTCACATGGCGACCGGCGGGCTAGACTCTCGCCGGGCAACGGGGACTTTTCGGGGGGATACACATGAGCAACCTCTGCAGCTTGGCGCATCTGGATTACGGCCTCGACACCCTGTTCGGCCGTATCACCAAAAGCATCGACTGTGAGCTGGGCCTGGAACCCGTCGAAGGTGATCCGTACCGCTTTGCCGTGCGCGTGCCGGCGCCGTTACCGGAAGACCTCGACCAGGCGAAAACCGTGGTGGTCTGGGTTGAAGGCCGACGACTGCTTGGCACCGTGCGCCGTACCGAACGGCTGGATGATGAAAGCCTGAAACTGCAAGTGGAGCCTGATTAGGCTCCACTTTTTTTGCGCGCGGTTATTTGGGGTGGGCGCAATGGCAGCCTTTGCTTGAGCACTCTTCACCGCCCTTGTGGTGGTGGGCGCAGGCTTCACAGCAATAGTGTTTACCGTGCACGGCGTAGGCGTGGTCGCCTTCCTTGATGGTGCATTTGCAGTTGGGGCAGTCGCATTTTCTATCGGGCATGGGGGCAGACTCCTTTTTTGGTGGCTGTCTGGGCTTTTGGGATAAGCCGTAAATACCAGTGTAGGAGCTGACGAAGGCTCGGGCCGCGTTCGGACGATCTTTTGATCTGGGTTTTTTGGGGGGATTGGGTGTATATCCGTTGCTGCGGTAACGGCCTCCTATGGTTTCGCTCTTACAGCGAGTCACCTTTTCCAAACGCCGAAAAGGTAACCCAAAAGGCTTTGCCCCGGCGTACGGCACTTCGCTGAGGCTCAGTGTTCCCTCGCTACGGTGTCCATCCGGGGGCATCGCCTCCGGTTTGCTTCGCTGCACCTCCTCTCGATGTATGCGGCTTCGCCGCATGGCGCTGCGCGCCTACCCCCCTGATGGACACCTACGCTCGGCCTGCCGAAGGGGCAGAAGATCAAAAGCCACATCAAGAGCCAAAGCCCAAGCAGATCAAAAGATCACAGCCTTCGGCAGTTCCTACATGGAACTGGGTACATTCAGTAAGAAATTTGTCGGCTGGCAGGCCGCCTTCGCGAGCAAGCCCGCTCCCACAGTTGGGCCGGGTGCATCCGCAAGAGATTGGTCGGCTGTCAGGCCGCCATCGCCAGCAGGCTAGCTCCTACAATTTAGAGAGTGTGCGCCCCATGCGGCGAGGCCGCCCCACTCAACACAATGAGCGTTAGCTCGAGTACCGCTTTTGATCTGAGGGCCCGTCGGCAGGCTGAGTGGAGGGATTTATCCGGGGGTGGGAGCGCAGCGACCGTTTGGCGCAGCCAAACACAGCGAGAGGAGGTGCAGCGAAGCAAACCGTAGGCGCTGCGCCCGGATGAAGCCCGGAGCGAAGGGACCCCGAGCCCCAGCGAGCGGGCCGAACGTAGGAGCAAGCGTTTTTTTGCTTACTTTTTTTAGGCGTTTGTAAAAAAAGTGAGTCGCCGTAAGGGCGAAACCCTAAGTGGCCGTTACCGCAGCAACGGATATACACCCAAAACTCAATCAGAACCCCGAACACTACTCCGATACATAAAAACCAAAGCCAACCCCAGACACACCATCGCCAACACCCGCGAGGACGAAAGCTCGATCGCCGGATTCCCCAACCAGCCAAAATTATCGATCAACATCCCCATCCCCAGTTGCCCGACAATCACCGCAACAGTCGCCACCGCAGTCCCCACAACAGGCACCGCACCGACCATGACCATCATGTAAACCACGCCGAACAACGCCCCGCAGACCTGCCACTTCGGCACATCAAGCAAACTCACCGCATGCGCCGGTTCAAAAAATACAATCAACAACCCGGTGACCACAGCCCCGACGAAAAACGTCAGCAAACTGCTGCGCAACACCCCGACGGTCTCGCCCAGGCGCCCATTGATCGCCGCCTGCACACTCAACACCGCGCCAGCCAACACCACCACTGCCAACAAAATAACCAGACTCATATTCTCAACCCCGCGCAATCAGAACCAGTGCCACCACAATCAACCCCAACGCCAGCCACCGCTCGGCATTGACCTTCTTGCGCGTCGCGCCGAACCAGCCGAAATGGTCGATCAGCACACTCTTGCCGACCTGCCCTGACAAAATCGCGATCATCGTCATCGCGATCCCGATATGCGGCGTCGCCAGGGTCAGCACCACCACGTACATCGGCCCGAGAAAGCCGCCGATCAATTGCCAGCGCGGCAGATCGGTCAGCGCCGGGCCTTTCTGCGGGCCGGCGAACAACAGCAGCAAAAACAGAATCGCCGAACCCACGCCGAAGATGCTCAAGGTCGCCCACAGATGCCCGACCTGCTCCCCCAGCGGCCCCAGTAACCCGGCCTCCACCGACAGGCCCATGCCGGCCAGAATCACCAGCGGCAGCAACAACAGGCGCAACCACGACCGGGTCGCCGGCGCCGGTACACTCACTTCATCCAATGTCTGCATCATCCAAAACCCACGCAAGTAAACGATGGCGCGGATTATCGGCTGGCGTAGCTGTGCGATAAATGGGAGCATCCGGACAACACTTTTGCGCAACTCGCACAGCAGGAAGATCCATGCACGGGCTGAATGAACTGGGATTCAAGGCACTCAGGCTGTTTGTGGCGGTGCTCGACCACGGCAGTTTTTCCGAAGTCGCCCGGCGCGAGGGCGTGGCGCCCTCTTCGATCTCGCGGCAGATCCAGTTGATGGAGCAGGCGCTGAACCAGCAATTGCTCTACCGCCACACCCGCGCCGTGACGCCGACCGAGGCCGGACGCATGCTCGGCCACCACGCGCGGCTGATGCTGGTGCAACTGGAGGAAGCCGAGCAGGCGTTGCAGGAACAGCAAAGCGAACCCACCGGGCTGGTGCGGATCAACGCGCCGGTGGTATTCGGCCAACGGCATCTGACGCCGTGGCTCGGCAAACTGTGCGCGCGTTATCCCAAGCTGCAACTGGACATCCAGCAGACCGACCATTACGTCGACCCGTTGCAGGAAGGCGCCGACCTGCTGTTTCGCATCGGTCCGATGCACGACTCGAGCATGCAGGCGCGGATTCTGGCGCCGCATCGCTTTCAGGTCGCCGCCAGCCCGGCCTATCTCGAGCGCCACGGTCCTCCGCAACACCCGCAGGATCTGGCGCAGCACCAGTGCCTGGCCTACAAGGGCGCGACTGGCCAGCAGCGCTGGTTTTTCCGCCAGGGCCAGGGTGACTGGACGCCTTACTCGGTCAAAGGCCCGATCACTGGCAACCACGCCGACACCCTCACCCAGGCCGCCGAGCAAGGCCTGGGGTTGGTGATGTTTCCGTCCTGGCTGATTGGTGAGGCGGTGCGCGAAGGCACGCTGGTGCCAGTGCTGGGCGAATATCAGGTGTCGAACAGCCTGGAGCCGCAGCAGATCGCAGTGCTGTGGCCGGGGAGTCGAAGGTTGTCGGTGAAGGTGCGGACGGTGATTGATTTCTTCATCGAGTGCTTTGGCGAAGTGCCGTACTGGGACAGACCCTAAGCCCTACACGAAACCCAATGTGGGAGCGGGCTTTGTCCGGGAGGGGGGGGGGCAAGAAAAAAGAAAATGACTTGCCATGCCCCCACGCGGGGCAGGCCCCCCCCCCAAAA
>NZ_JAJSLU010000007.1:70622-82141 GCF_023063025.1 Pseudomonas sp. YL2
GCTTGCTCGCGTAGCCGGTGTGGCAGGTACAAGAATACTGACTGACATGACGCCTTCGCGAGCAAGCCCGCTCCCACAATGAGGTTTTACAGACTTTTTAAATGCGGAACTGGCCCACCAGCTTGCCCAACCGCTGCCCAAGCTCTGCCAGACTGCGCGAAGTCTGCGCCCCCAGTTGCGTCTCGTCCGCCACGCTGTCCACCGCCACCGCGATCTGATGCACGCTGCGGTTGATCTCTTCGGCCACTGCCGTTTGTTCCTCGGCAGCACTGGCGATCTGCGCGTTCATCGAGTTGATCGTCGCGATCAGGTCAGCCATGGCATCCAGCGACGCCCCGGCCTGATTGGCCTGCGCCGAAGTGCCATCGCCCGCTTCACTGGAACGGCGCATCGCCTCGACCGCCGACTGGGTACCCGCTTGCAGGCGATCGATCATACCCTGAATTTCCTGGGTGCTGATCTGCGTGCGGCTGGCCAGTGCCCGCACTTCGTCCGCCACCACCGCAAAACCGCGCCCGGCCTCCCCGGCGCGCGCCGCTTCAATCGCGGCGTTGAGTGCCAGCAGATTGGTCTGCTCGGCAATCGAACGAATCACCCCGAGCACGCCGACAATCGACGACACGTCCTGCTGCAGGCTGTCGAGCGACACGCCGCTGCTGCGAATGTCATCCACCAGCACATGAATCTGTTTGATGCTGCCGGCCACCACGCGTTTGGCGCTCTGGCCTTCTTCGTCGGTCTGCTGCGCGGCGACCGCGGCGTTCTGCGCGCTCTTGGCGACTTCCTGAGCGGCGGCGGACATCTCGTTGATCGCCGTGGCGACCTGATCGGTCTCGTGGCGCTGACGCTCCATGGCCTGATCGGAACGCTGAGCCTGATCGGAAACCTGGGTCACCAAGCCGGTGAGTTGCGTGGTCATCTCGGTGATCTGCCGCACCAGACCGTGGATCTTGTCGACGAAGCGATTGAACGAGCCGGCCAGTTCGCCGAGTTCGTCCTGGCTGGTGATGTTCAACCGGCGCGTGAGATCGCCCTCGCCCGCCGCGATGTCGTCGAGATTGGCTTTCATCAGGTTCAGCGGCCGCAGAATGGTGTTGGCCAGCAGCATCCCCGCGATGGCAATCACCAACAGCACCAGCACCGCAACGCCGACGATACTGAGGATCACGCCTTGCATGCGCTCCTGCACTTGCGCCTCGACCACTGCCACTTGCGCTTCAATGCCGTCGAGGTTGACCGAGGTACCGACCGCCATGTCCCACTTCGCCAGGTACTCGGTGTAGCCGAGTTTCGGCACCAGCACGTTGGCATTGCCCGGCAGCGGCGAGCTGTATTGCAGATAGTGAGTGCCGTCCTTCGCTACTTTCACCAGGCCGAGGTTGACGTAGACGCCGTTGGGGTCGCGGTTGTCCTTGAAACTTTTGCCCACGCCTTCGGGGTCATTGGCCTTGAACAGGCGCACGGTTTCGGAGTCGTAGCCGAAGAAATAGCCGTCCTTGCCGTAGCGGATGCCCGACAGCAATTTGATCGCCTGCGCCCGCGCCGCGTTATCCCCGGGGGCGGCCGCGTCGTACAGCGGTTTGATCGTGGTCATCGCCACGGCGACGTAACTTTGCAGCGTGGCCTTGGCGTCGGCGAGCAGGCGCTCGCGGGTCTGCTCGACCTCGGTGTGCGCCTGTTGCTGGAGGATGAACAGCGTGGTCAGGCTGATGACCAGCGCAAAGAGCAGCACCGGCAGGACGGCAAGGGACAGGACTTTGGCCTTGAGACTCAAGCGCATTGGGGGGCTCACTCTTTTGGTTTTATTGGCGTGGTTAAAGGCGTTAACGGCACGCGCAAGCAAAAGTTGAGCGGGGGATTCACCGCATTCCCCTGTGGGAGCGGGCTTGCTCGCGAAGGCGTCGTGTCAGTCAACATTTATGTTTCTGATACACCGCTTTCGCGAGCAAGCCCGCTCCCACAGAGGATTGGCGGGTTTAGAGAACCATCGCCGCCACCCAGCCGAACGCCAGCAGCGGCAGGTTGTAGTGCAGGAAGGTCGGAACCACGGTGTCCCAGATGTGGTGATGCTGGCCATCGACGTTCAGACCCGAGGTCGGGCCCAGCGTCGAGTCCGAGGCCGGCGAGCCGGTATCGCCCAATGCACCGGCGGTGCCGACGATGCACACGATGGCCATCGGGCTGAAGCCCAGTTGCACGCACAGCGGCACGAAAATCGCCGCCAGAATCGGTACCGTGGAGAACGACGAGCCGATACCGATGGTCACCATCAGGCCCACCAGCAGCATCAACAGCGCACCGATTGCTTGGCTGTGATCGATCCACGCCGCCGCGCTTTCCACCAGCGAGCGCACTTCGCCGGTAGCCTTGAGCACTTCGGCGAAACCCGAGGCGGAGATCATGATGAAGCCGATCATCGCCATCATCTTCATGCCTTCGGTGAACAGGTCGTCGGTCTCACGCCACTTGACGATGCCCGAGGCCGAGAAGATCAGGAACCCGGCCAGTGCGCCGATAATCATCGAATCCAGCAGCAACTGAATGATGAACGCGGCGGCAATCGCCAGACCAGCAATGCCAATGGTCTTCGGGTTGTAGGCGACGCTGACTTGCTCGACCTGCTCGATTTTCTCCAGATCGTAAACACGCTTTTTCCGATAGCTGAAAAACACCGCCAGCAACAGGCCGAAGACCATGCCCAGGGCCGGAATCGCCATGGCGTGCATGACGTTGATCTGGCTGATATCGACCCCGGCCTTGCTGACGTTGGCCAGCAGGATCTGGTTGAGGAAGATGTTGCCGAAACCCACCGGGAACACCATGTACGGGGTGATCAGGCCGAAGGTCATGACGCAGGCAATCAACCGGCGATCCAGCTGCAACTTGGTCAGTACATAGAGCAGCGGCGGCACCAGCAGCGGGATGAACGCAATGTGGATCGGCAGGATGTTCTGCGAGGCAATCGCCACCACCCACAGCAGGCCGATCAGCAGCCACTTGACGCTGCCGCCGCCGGTCGAATGCTGACGATCGACCATCGCCAGGGCCTTGTCGGCCAGCGCATGGGCCAGGCCGGACTTGGCAATCGCCACGGCGAAAGCGCCGAGCAATGCGTAGGACAACGCCACCGTCGCCCCGCCACCCAGGCCGCTGTTGAACGCCTTGAGCGTGGCGTCGATGCCCAGACCACCGGTCAGGCCACCGACCAGCGCACCGACGATCAGGGCGATCACCACGTGCACGCGGGACAGGCTGAGGATCAGCATGACGCCGACCGCAGCAATCACTGCATTCATTTCACTACCTCAAAAACACTGCGATGAAATATCACCGCCAGACAGGATGAGTCCGCCAACGGTTAACCGGCGGATTTGCAAAGAGGGTCTTATTAGAAGGGCGCGCACTGTGCCGCAGAGTGGCGGCGGTGTCAAAGCGAGCGGCTGAACTGAAATGTAACTGCCAATGCACAACCCGGTGATGCGCAGGAGATCCCTGTGGCGAGGGAGCTTGCTCCCGCTCGGCTGCGCAGCAGTCGCAAACCCGGTAGACGCGTTATGCCTGAATGACCGCATCAGCAGGATTTGGGGGCGCTACGCACCCCAGCGGGAGCAAGCTCCCTCGCCACAGGGGGCTAAACGTCACTCAACTGCGGCAATTGGTCATATTGCGCTTGAACAATAAAGAAAGCCGAAACGCGGCCGTTACAGTGCAAAGTCTCAGATATTTATCGAATAAGGACGTCGCCATGTCGCTCAGACAACTTTCCATTCAATGGAAAATCACCCTGCTCGCCGGCCTGTGCCTGGCGGGCATCGTGACCCTGCTGGTGGGTCTTTCGCTGTATCGCATGGAGCACAGCTCCGAGCTGGTGAAGGCTTCGAGCATGGAGATGCTGACCGAGTCGGCCCAGGCGCGCATTGAGTCGCAGGGTGAGGTGCAGGCTGCCGGGATTCGCCAGCAGTTCATGGACGCCTATCAATATGGCCACGGCTTCTCGCGGCAGGTGCTGTTCCTGCGCGAACAGGCCGAGAAGCGCTTCCTCGATGCCTTCGACCTGCGCGAAGACATGGCCCGTCAGGTCAAGTCCGCGCTGCAAGCCAACCCGGATCTGCTCGGTCTGTCGCTGGTGTTCGAAGCCAACGCCTTGGATGGCAAGGATGAACTGTTCGCCGGTCAGGCCGAACTGGGCAGCAACGACAAGGGCCGCTTCGCCCTGTACTGGTCGCAGCCGACTCCCGGCAAAGTCACCTCGATGGCCCTGCCGGAAAGCGACATGACCGACACCAGCACCGGCCCCAGCGGCCAGGCCGCCAACGCCTGGTTCACCTGCCCGCGCACCACGCTCAAGCCGTGCGTGATCGAACCGTACTTCTATGTGATCGACGGTCAGAACGTGCTGATGACCAGCATCGTCTTCCCGCTGATGGTCAACGGCAAAGTCATCGCCTCGCTGTCGGTGGACATCAATCTCAACAGCCTGCAGGCGATCAGCCAGGGCGCGAGCAAAAAACTCTACGACGGCCAGACCGCCGTGAGCATCATCAGCCCCACCGGCCTGCTCGCCGGTTACAGCCCGGATGCGAGCAAACTGAGCAAGCGCCTGGATGCCGTGGACACCGTCAGCGGCGCCGAACTGCTGCGTCAACTCGCCACCAGCAGCAGCGTCAGCAGCCTGCACAGCAACGGCCAGTTGAAAGTGCTGTCGCCGTTCCAGCCGATCCCCGGCGGCCCGTCGTGGGCCGTGTTGCTCGACGTGCCGGAAAAGGTGCTGGTCAGCCGCGCCGAAGCGCTCAAGCAGCAACTGGATGCGAGCAACAACTCCGGCACCCTGATCGAGCTGAGCCTCGGCGTGCTGGCGGCATTGGTCGGCCTGCTGCTGGTGTGGCTGATGGCGCGCAGCGTGACCAAACCGATCCTCGGCGTGGCCCACATGCTCGAAGACATTGCCAGCGGCGAAGGCGATCTGACTCGACGCCTGGCGTATGACAAGCAGGATGAACTCGGTCAGTTGGCCGGCTGGTTCAACAAGTTTCTCGACAAGCTGCAGCCGATCATCGCCGAAGTGAAACGCTCGGTGCAGGACGCGCGCAACACCGCCGACCAGTCCTCGGCCATCGCCACCCAGACCAGCGCCGGCATGGAGCAGCAATACCGCCAGGTCGATCAGGTCGCCACTGCCTCCCACGAAATGAGCGCCACCGCGCAGGACGTTGCACGCAGCGCCGCGCAAGCCGCCGAAGCGGCCAAGGACGCCGACCGCGCCACCCGTCAGGGCCTGACCGTGATCGACCGCACCACCGCGAGCATCGACACCCTCGCCGCCGACATGAGCGCGGCGATGGTTCAGGTCGAAGGGTTGGCTGCCAACAGCGAGAAGATCGGCACCGTGCTGGAAACCATCCGCGCCATCGCCGAACAGACCAACCTGTTGGCGCTCAACGCGGCGATCGAAGCAGCGCGTGCCGGTGAAGCCGGGCGCGGTTTTGCCGTGGTCGCCGACGAAGTGCGCAACCTCGCCCGCCGCACGCAGGAGTCGGTGGAAGAAACCCGTCAGGTCATCGAGCAACTGCAGACCGGTACCCAGGATGTGGTGGGGTCGATGGGCAACAGCCATCGTCAGGCGCAGGGCAGTGTCGAGCAGGTCGGGCAAGCGGTGACCGCACTGCGCCAGATCGGCGATGCAGTGACGGTGATCAGCGACATGAACCTGCAGATCGCCAGCGCGGCGGAAGAACAGAGCGCGGTGGCCGAGGAGATCAACAACAACGTCGCGACCATTCGTGACGTGACCGAATCGCTGTCCGGACAGGCCAATGAGTCGGCGCGGGTGAGCCAGTCGCTGAACAGCCTGGCGAATCAGCAGCAGAGTCTGATGGATCAGTTCCGGGTCTGAAAACCATCACCGTCCCTGTAGGAGTGAGCCTGCTCGCGATAGCGGTTTGTCAGACACATTGATTCGAATGTATCGGCGCAATCGCGAGCAGGCTCACTCCTACAGTTCTTTGGCAGGCCGGGATCAGCGTTTAGGCAACTCGATCACCACCTTCAGCCCGCCCCACTCACTCTCGCCCAACACCAGCAACCCGCCCCACGTCTCGACGATATCGCGCACGATCCCCAGCCCCAGGCCATGCCCGTCAGTCTGCTCATCGAGCCGCGTGCCACGGCTGAACACCTGAGTGCGTTGCTCCTCAGGAATTCCCGGCCCGTCATCTTCAACGCTCAGGGCGTAACCGTCAGTACGTTCGATCACACTCAGACGCACCTCGGCGTCCGCCCATTTGCAGGCGTTGTCGAGCAGGTTGCCGAGCAGTTCCAGCAAGTCCTCGCGGTCCCACGGCAGTTGCAGCCCCGGCGGCGCGACGTAACTCAACGCCAGATGCTCGCCGTGGATCATGTTCAGCGTTGCCAGCAATCCCGGCAGTTCCGCATCGCAATCAAACAGCGCACCGGGCAGCGCATCACCGGACAACCGCGCGCGATTAAGCTCGCGATTGAGCCGCTGTTGCACCTGCTCCAACTGTTCCTTGAGGATCTTGCGCAGCTCCGGGTGGGCATCGAGTTTTTCGCTCGACGCCAGACTCAAAAGCACCGCCAACGGCGTTTTCAGCGCATGCCCCAGATTGCCCAGCGCATTGCGTGAACGCTTGAGGCTGTCCTCGGTGTGCGCGAGCAAATGGTTGATCTGCGCCACCAGCGGCTCCAGCTCCACCGGCACCTGATCGTCCAGTTGCGAGCGCTGGCCCTGCTGCAACTGGGCGATCTGCTCGCGCGCCCGCTCCAGCGGCTTCAACGCGCGGCGCACCGTCAGCCGTTGCAGCAGCAGAATCAGCAGCAAACCGGCCAGGCCCAGCCCGAGGCCGATCTGGCGCATGCGCTGGAAACTCTCGCGCACCGGGGTGTAATCCTGGGCGACGCTGATCGAGATCGACTGCCCCAGACGTCGATAGTCCGAGCGCAATACCAGCAACTGCTGACCGTCCGGCCCCAGTTGCAGGTTGCTGTGCAAACCCGGGTGCTCCAGCAGCGGCAGATCCTGATCCCACAGCGAACGCGAGCGCCAGTGGCTGTCGGCAAAATCGATGCGGAAGTAATGCCCGGAAAACGGTCGCTGATAGGCCGGTGACAGATGCCGCTCATCCAGTTGCAAACCTTGCGGGCCACGCACCAGCGCGACCAGCAGGCTTTCGCTGTCGTTGCGCAGACCGGCTTCGAGATAACGCTGCAAACCAACTTCGAACAACCACAGGCTGGTTTGCGCCAGCACCAGGCCGACGATCACCATCACGCTGATCAATCCCAGGCTCAAACGGCGCTGGATCGACCTCACGAAGCTTGCCCGCCGAACAGGTAACCCTGGCCGCGACGGGTTTCGATCACCGCTTTACCCAGCTTGCGCCGTAGGTGGTTGACGTGAACTTCGAGGACGTTGGAATCACGCTCGGTCTCGCCGTCATAAAGGTGCTCGGCGAGGTGGGTTTTCGACAGGATCTGTTCCGGGTGCAGCATGAAATAACGCAGCAGACGGAATTCAGCGGCGGTAAGCTGAATCTCGCTGCCGTCGCGGATCACGCACTGGCGACCTTCATCCAGATGCAGGCCGGCCGCCTTGAGCGTCGGCTGATTGGCCTGGCCCTTGGAGCGACGCAGCAACGACTGCACCCGCAAGTGCAGCTCTTCGGGATGGAACGGTTTGGTCAGGTAATCGTCGGCGCCGGCCTTCAGGCCTTCGATGCGCTCGGCCCAGGAATCGCGGGCGGTGAGGATCAGCACCGGGGTCGACAAGCCACCGGCACGCCACTGCGCCAGCACCTCCAGCCCGGGAACGCCGGGCAGGCCGAGGTCGAGAATGATCAGGTCATAGGGCTCGCTGCTGCCCTGATAGACCGCATCGCGTCCGTCCGCCAGCCAGTCCACCGCGTAGCCTTGGCGCTGCAGGCCGGCGATCAGTTCGTCGGCGAGCGGCACGTGGTCTTCCACCAGAAGCAAACGCATCGGTCAATCTTCCTTGTCTTTGAGTAATTGGCCGGTATCGGCTTTCAGGTGCAGCTCGCGCGCCACGCCCTCGACCGTCAGCAGCTCGACTTCATAAACATAGACGTCGTGCTTTTCCTCCAGCTCGACCTCCAGCAGTTTGGCCCCCGGATAGCGATCCAGCGCCTGTTGCAGCACCTGCTCCAGCGGCAGGATCACGCCCTGCTGACGCAGCTTCAGCGCTTCGTCCTGATCGAGGTCGCGGGCCATCGCCGCCGAGCAAACAATCACAAGCGCCAACGCCGTGCGGCTGGTGGCGCGAACATTAACCTTCATTACGTATCCTGATGATCCTTGAGAACCTGCCCAGTGACCGCGTCTAATTCCAGATCCCACTCCAGCCCTTGCGGATCACGCATTTCGACCTGGTAGACATACTTGCCGTACTCCTCTTCCAGCTCGGTTTCGGTGATGGTCGAGCCCGGGTGTCTGGCCAGCGCCGTGGCGTTGAGCTTCTCGAAGGAGACGATAGTACCAGCGTCGCGCAGGCGCAGGGCTTCATCGGGGCCAAGATCGCGGGCGTGGGCGAGGCTGGCGGTCAGGCCGATGATCGAGGCAATGGACAGGGCAGTCAGGGTTTTCATGGGTGTCTCCGTATTTTTATGTGCAGCTACGGTGGGCACCATAGCGGTGCGAACTTAACTGAAACTGAATTGCCATCATTGCCCCAGAGCAACCCGTTTCCCCTGTAGGAGTGAGCCTGCTCGCGATTGCGATGTGTCATTGAGCATTGATATGTCTGATACACCGCTATCGCGAGCAGGCTCACTCCTACAGTGTTTTGTAACATGTGCTTATAATTGTTCGCTTGCTAACGATCGAGACCGGTATGACCGCCATCCACATCAAGTTCCCCGCCCTCACCCTCAAGGCCGGCCCACGGGCCATGGCGCGCATTCGTGCCCAAGGCCTGAACGCCGCTGACGTCGGCACCCTGCCCGGTGCGGCCGGCGGGCCGAAGGCATTGGGGATTCAGGGGCTTGATCTGGCGTTGTTCGGCGAATGGCTGCCGAGCGCGCCGCGAGAACGCTCGCTGATCGGCGCGTCGGTCGGTTCCTGGCGCTTCGCCAGCGCCTGCCTGCCGGACGCCGCTGAAGGCATCCGCCGCCTGGGCCAGTTGTACGCCGAGCAGAATTTCAACAAAGGCGTGACCATGGCCGAGATTAGCCAGAGCTCGCAGCGCATGCTCAATGACCTGCTCGACGGCCGCGACGCCAGCATCCTCAACAACGCCGATTACCGCCTGAACATCATGGTGGTGAAAAGCCACGGACGCCTGGCCGACGATCATCGTGGCCGCCTCGGTCTGGCACTGGGTTCGGTGATCGCCGATAACCTGCGCGGTCGCGCGCGGCTGTCGCGGCACTTCGAACGCCTGATCATTCACGACCCGCGCCTCGCCCCGCCGGTGAATGCGCTGAATGACTTTCCGTCGCGCTTCGTCGCCCTCAATGCCGGCAACCTGCGTCAGGCGCTGCTGGCCTCGGGGTCGATCCCGATGGTCATGGAAGGCGTGCGCGACCTGCCGGGCGCCGGTGCCGGCACGTTCCGCGACGGCGGCCTGCTCGACTATCACCTCGACCTGCCCTACAGCGGCGACGGCATCGTGCTCTATCCGCACTTCACCGACCGGGTGATTCCCGGCTGGTTCGACAAGACCCTGCCGTGGCGCCGCGCCTCGGTGGAGCGCTTGCAGGACGTGTTGTTGCTGGCACCGTCGAAGGAATATCTGGCGCGCCTGCCCTACGGCAAACTGCCCGACCGTAACGACTTCAAGCGCTTCATGGGTGATGCGCCGAGCCGCCAAAAGTATTGGCACGCGGCGATGGACGAAAGCCGGCGACTGGGCGACGAGTTTCTCGAACTGGCTGCCAATGGTCGCCTCGCCGAACGCTTGCTGACCCTTTAGTCAGTGTTTTCCCGCATCGCCAAACACAAGCTGGTAAACTCGCCGCCTGCCCGAATCGCTGCGGCGAACGCCACCTGAACAGAGCCGAAAATACTGTGGAAATCTTCAAGGAATTTACTTTCGAATCCGCCCACCGCCTGCCGCACGTCCCGGACGGCCACAAGTGCGGACGCCTGCACGGTCACTCGTTCAAGGTGGCGCTGCATCTGAGCGGCGACCTCGATCCGCACACCGGCTGGATCCGCGACTTCTCCGAGATCAAGGCGATTTTCAAGCCGTTGTACGAGCGTCTGGACCACAACTACCTGAACGACATTCCCGGCCTGGAAAACCCGACCAGCGAAGTCCTGGCCAAATTCATCTGGAATGAAATGAAGCCGCTGCTGCCGGAACTCAGCGCGATCCGCATTCACGAGACCTGCACCAGCGGTTGCATCTATCGCGGTGAGTGATCCAACACAAATCCCCCTGTAGGAGTGAGCCTGCTCGCGATAGCGGTTTGTCAGACACATTGATTTCGGATGTGCCGACGCTATCGCGAGCAGGCTCACTCCTACAAAGGATCGGTGTTTGTCAGGAAAATAGAGAACAGCCTTCACGGCTGTTTTTTTATGCCTATGCTTTTTGGCTCAACCCCGCCAAGAGGACAGGCCGATGACAGACTGGCTGCTGGATCAGGTCTTCGATTTCAATGGGCATCCGGTGCGCCACGCCGTGCGCGGTGACGGCCCGCCACTGGTGTTCGTGCACGGCACGCCGTTCTCGTCTTACGTGTGGCACCGCATCGCGCCGCATTTCTTTGCCAGTCATCGGGTGCATTATTTCGACCTGCTGGGCTACGGACGCTCCGCACAACCGGACGCCGACGTTTCCCTCGGCGTACAGAATCAACTGCTCGCGCAGTTGCTCGATCACTGGAACATCCAGCGCCCGGACGTGGTCGCCCATGACTTCGGCGGCGCCACCGCGTTGCGCACGCATTTGCTCGATGGCAAGGACTACCGCAGCCTGACGCTGATCGATCCGGTGGCGCTGACGCCATGGGGTTCGCCGTTCGTGCAGCATGTGCGCCAGCATGAAACGGCGTTCAGCGGCCTGCCGGACTACATCCAGCGCGCTACCGTCCCGACCTACATTCGCGGGGCGATTCACCGCGACATCCCCGACGCTGAACTGGCGCCCTACGTGCAACCGTGGCTCGGCGATCCGGGGCAAGCGGCGTTCTATCGGCAGATCGCGCAGATGGACGAGCGCTACACCCGCGAGGCCGAACCGCTGTACCCGAGCATCCGCTGCCCGGTGCAGATTCTCTGGGGTGAAGCCGATCAGTGGATTCCCATCGAGCGGGGTCGGGCGTTGCACCAGATGATTCCGGGATCACAATTTCACCCAATCCTCAACGCCGGCCACCTCGTCCAGGAAGACGCCCCGGAAGCCATCGTCGCCGCCCTGCTGCGCTTCCTCTGACCCCCAACACAGTTCAAAACGGTGGGAGGGGGGGTGGTCGGGGGAGCGGCGCGTCCGGCACCCCCCCCCATAGCCGGCCCGGCGCCCTCCCGGGCACGCCCCCCCCCCC
>NZ_JAJSLU010000007.1:82151-191379 GCF_023063025.1 Pseudomonas sp. YL2
AAAGGGGGCGGGGGCGCTTCCCCGGCAACGGCCCCCCACCAACCCCCCCCCGAATGCCCCCCCCCCGCGCTCCCGGGACCAACCCCCCTCCCACATTGGGCCTGTGTGCGTTCTGGTGCACTGCTTTCGCGCCGAAATCCCTGACTCGGCTATACATAATCCGCATAACGGTATTTGGCACGACCACTGCAACTTGCTTCGCGTCTCCCCAATCCAGCAAGGAACGCCCCATGACGCAGAACGATCCCGGCAACGATTACCCGCTCAGCGAAGTCCCGATGCACGCGCGAAAAGGTCTGGCCTCGACCGCCATGGTGCTGCTGGGTTTCACCTTCTTCACCGCAACCATGTTTGCCGGCGGCAAGCTTGGGGTCGCCTTCAGTTTTGGCGAGATGATGGCGGTGATCATCGTCGGTAACCTGCTGCTCGGGCTGTATGCGGCGGGGCTGGGTTATATCGCTTTCAAGAGCGGGCTTAATTCGGTACTGATGGGGCGGTTCTGTTTTGGTGAAGTCGGCAGCAAGCTCAGTGACCTGATCCTCGGTTTCACCCAGATCGGCTGGTACGCCTGGGGCACTGCGACCGCCGCCGTGGTGCTCGGCAAATACTTCGATCTGGGGCAAGGCACAGTGCTCGGCTTGATGGTGCTGTTCGGCCTGGTGTTCTGCGCCACGGCGTATATCGGTTATCGCGGCCTGGAGATCCTGTCGTACATCGCGGTGCCGGCGATGATGTTGCTGTTGATGCTGTCGATGTGGGTCGCGACGGTAAAAGTCGGTGGCCTCGATGGTTTGCTCAGCGTGGTGCCGACGGGTTCGCTGGACTGGTCGACCGCGATCACGCTGGTGTTCGGCACCTTCGTCAGCGGCGCGACCCAGGCGACCAACTGGACCCGCTTCTCGCGCTCGGCACGGGTTGCCGTGCTGGCGAGCCTGATCGGATTTTTCATCGGCAATGGCTTGATGGTGTTGATCGGTGCCTACGGCGCGATCGTCTATCAGCAGCCCGACGTGGTTGAAGTGTTGCTGCTGCAAGGTTTCGCCATGGCCGCAATGGCCATGCTGCTACTGAATATCTGGAGCACCCAGGACAACACCATCTACAACTTTGCCGTCGCCGGCTGCAACCTGCTGCGCACCGGCCGACGCAAAACCGTGACCCTGGCCGGCGCGGTGATCGGCACCCTGCTCGCCCTGCTGGGCATGTACGACATGCTGGTGCCGTACCTGATTTTGCTGGGCACGGTGATTCCGCCGATTGGCGGGGTGATCATGGCCGACTTTTTCTTTCGCTGGCGCGGGCGCTATCCGCGTCTGGCCGACGCACGGCTGCCGGCGTTCAACTGGCCGGGACTGGGGGCTTACGCGGTCGGTACGCTCGCTGCGTTCCACTCGCCGTGGGTCGCGCCGCTGGTAGGGATTGCCGCCGCCGCGCTAACGTATGTCATCGTCACCGGCCTGCTCGGCGCCCGCCGCGCCAGTGCGCCACTACCAGACCTATAAGAAGGATTCGCCTGATGCACATCATCAACGCCCGGCTGCGCAACCAGGAAGGTTTGCACGAATTGCACCTGGAAGACGGCCTGATCCGCAGCATCGGTCGCCAGACCGAAGCCCCGAGCCTCAATCCCGGCGACCTCGACGCCGGCGGCAATCTGGTGGTGCCGCCCTTCGTCGAGCCGCACATCCACCTCGACGCCACGCTGACCGCTGGCGAGCCGCGCTGGAACATGAGCGGCACGCTGTTCGAGGGCATCGAGTGCTGGGGTGAGCGCAAAGTCACCATCACCGAAGAAGACACCAAGACCCGCGCGAAAAAGACCATCCAGGCCCTGGCCGCACACGGCATCCAGCACGTGCGCACCCACGTCGACGTCACCGATCCGCAACTCACCGCGCTCAAGGCGATGCTCGAAGTCCGCGAAGAATCCCGGCACCTGATCGATCTGCAAATCGTCGCGTTCCCACAGGAAGGCATCGAGTCGTACCGCAACGGTCGCGAGCTGATGGAAGAAGCGATTCGCATGGGCGCCGATGTGGTCGGCGGCATTCCGCATTTCGAGTACACCCGTGATCAGGGCGTCAGTTCGGTGAAGTTTCTGATGGATCTGGCCGAGCGCACCGGGTGCCTGGTCGATGTGCATTGCGACGAGACCGACGACCCGCACTCGCGCTTTCTCGAAGTGCTCGCCGAAGAGGCGCGCAGCCGCGACATGGGCGCGCGGGTCACCGCCAGCCACACCACGGCAATGGGTTCTTACGACAACGCTTACTGCGCCAAACTGTTCCGCCTGCTCGGGCATTCCGGGATCAGTTTCGTCTCGTGCCCGACCGAAAGCATTCACCTGCAGGGGCGCTTCGACAACTTCCCGAAACGCCGTGGCGTGACGCGCGTGAATGAATTGCTTGAGGCCGGGATGAACGTGTGTTTTGGCCAGGATTCGATCGTCGATCCTTGGTATCCGCTAGGCAACGGCAACATTCTGCGGGTGCTGGAAGCCGGGCTGCACATCTGCCACATGCTCGGTTACCGCAACCTGCAGAACGCGCTGGACCTGGTCACCGACAACAGCGCCAAGGCCATGCACTTGGGCGAGCGTTATGGCCTGGAACAGGGGCGTCCGGCGAACTTGCTGATTCTGTCGGCGGACAGCGATTACGAGGTTATTCGCAGCCAAGGCTTGCCGTTGTATTCGATTCGCGGCGGCAAGGTGTTGATGCAGCGGAAGATGCCCTTGGTGGAGTTCAACAGCGGACAGATCTGAAATGGTTGTCAGGCTGATGGCCTCTTCGCTGGCAAGCCAGCTCCCACAGTATTCAGCAGTGAACGCGTGATTTGTGCTCACCACATAACCCTGTGGGAGCTGGCTTGCCAGCGAAGGCGATTGCCGCTTCAGTCGATCAATCGAGCCGTACCAAACAGCCTGACCCGCACCAATTCGCCCTGCTTTTCTTCGAGCAACACCGGCGCCGTCCCGCCCGGCATGACGACGTGCACTTCGCCGCTCGCCACCCAACCCACCGCCCATGCTGCGCAGGCCACCGCACTGGCGCTGGTACCGGAAGACGCCGTCGGCCCTTCGCCACGCTCGAATACTCGGGCGACGATGCGCTGCGCTGACTCAAGCGCGGCCCATTGCAGATTGATGCCCGCCGGGCATGGCTGGCCGGCGCCGGTCGGCATCGCGTAGGCGATTCGGGTCAGGCCTTCGGCCCAGGGCGATTCGCGCATTTGCGGGTTGCTCGGCAGCTCGGCGACGTCGGTGAGCAAGGTCACGCAATGCGGGTTGCCGATGCGCACGAACTGGCTGTGCTGCCACGCGGGATCGAGCTGTGCCAAGGGTTTTACATGGCTCACTTCATGACCATTGAATTCGCGGTTTTCAACATTCCGGGCGGTCACCGCTGAAGGCCCGAAGCCCGGTTGACCGAGGTCCAGCCAGAAGCCGTTCACGCCTTCAACTGTGGCCGTTTTCACCGAAGTTTCCACAGCGTCGCCCCCCTTGTCGTGATGCACTCGCAGCGACGCCCCTTCCGTCGGCATCAGCCCCTGCTCCAGCAACGACTGGGAAAAAATCGTCAGGCCATTGCCGCTGCGCTCGGCCAAGGTTCCGTCGGTATTGACGATCAGCACGTCGAACGGCGGCACTGCCTGGAACGGGCCGATCAGCAGACCGTCGCTGCGGTGCGATTTACTCCCCGCCGGACGCTGGCCCTCGGGCCAGTCGCAGCACAGCGCAATGGCTGCCTGACTCCATGCCTGTGTCGACAAGGCACACTGCGCGGCACCGACAGGCAAATCGATCCCCGCCTCACGAAGTGCCTGAGGCGAAACCACCCCGTAGATATTGCCCCGTGCATCGTAAAACTGCGTCATCACTAGCCTCACTCACCTAGTCGAAGCACCTACTGTAAACCGCGATCCCCTGTAGGAGTGAGCCTGCTCGCGATAGCGGGGTGTCAGGCGCCCTGTTCATTGCCGGAGCCACCGCCTTCGCGAGCAAGCCCGCTCCCACATTAAATGGCGGGCGCTCACAAATCTGCTGTCATGCGCAGATCACTGTGGGAGCGGGCTTGCTCGCGAATGCGGTGTGTCAGTCACTATATTCTTTGGCTGACACAACACTATCGCGAGCAGACTCATCCCTACAGGTTAGGATGTCGGCTGCACCGCCCCCGAGACCGGCGATCGAACCTCGACGCGCTATCACTGTCATTCGGGGGACGCGACGTTTTTTGCCAAGGATCGATATGACCAGCCTCAACCCCCAAGACACCTTCGTCCCCGGACGCCTGCAACAGATGTCGACGCGCATCGCTTTTTTCATCGCCGGCCTCGGCATTGCCGCGTGGGCACCGCTGGTGCCGTACGCCAAGGCCCGCGCCGGACTCGATGAGGGTACGTTGGGCCTTCTGCTGCTGTGCCTGGGGGTCGGCTCGATTCTGGCGATGCCCTTGGCGGGGATTCTCGCCACGCGCTTCGGCTGCCGCAAAGTGGCAACCGGCGGCACCCTGCTGATTTGCGCGGCGCTGCCGTTGCTGGCGACGGTGTCGTCGATACCGGCGCTGATCGCCACGCTGTTCATGTTCGGCGCCGGGTTGGGCACGGTGGATTCGACCGTCAACCTGCAAGCGGTGATCGTCGAACGGGCCAGCGGCAAGCACATGATGTCGGGGTTTCATGGCCTGTTCAGCCTCGGCGGGATTGTCGGCGCGGCCGGTGTCAGCGCCCTCCTCGGTCTCGGACTGACGCCACTGGCGGCGATGCTGGTGGTGGTGGCGGTGTTGATCGGTGCGCTGGTCAAAGCGGTGCCGCACATGCTGCCGTACGGCAGTGAAAGCTCGGGCCCGGCATTCGCTATTCCCCACGGCATCGTGCTGTTCATCGGCGGGATGTGTTTCATCGTGTTCCTCACCGAAGGCGCGGCGCTGGACTGGAGCGCGGTGTTCCTCGCACAGGAACGCGGGATCGACACGGCGTATGCGGGCTTGGGTTACGCCGCATTTGCCCTGACCATGACGGCGGGACGCTTGCTGGGTGACCGGATCGTGCGCAGTGTCGGGGCCACGCGGATCATTCTGTTTGGCGGGCTGTTGGCAGCGGCAGGCCTGTTTCTGGCGACCTTCGCCCCGAGCTGGGAAGCGGCGCTGCTGGGTTATGCGCTGGTCGGCGCCGGCTGTTCGAACATCGTGCCGGTGCTGTACACGGCGGTGGGCAAGCAGACGGTGATGCCGGAAAGCATCGCGGTGCCGGCAATCACCACGCTGGGTTACGCAGGGATTCTGGCGGGGCCGGCGGTGATCGGTTTTGTCGCGCATGCCAGCAGTTTGAGTTTTGCTTTCGGGTTGATGGCGGTGCTGTTGGTAGCCGTGGCGATCGGCGGCAAAGTCCTCAAGGTCTGAACACCGTCATTGTGGCGAGGGAGCTTGCTCCCGCCGGGTTGCGAAGCGACCCCAAAAAATCGGGCCTGCTGCGCAGTCCAGCGGGAGCAAGCTCCCTCGCCACAGGGTCAGGCGTCATTAGAAACCGACGCTGGCCTGCACAAAGAACGTGCGCGGTGCGCCCACATACATCCCCGAATTGTTGTCGCTGGAGCGGGTGAAATACTGCTTGTCGAAGACGTTTTTCACCCCGGCGCCGAGCTTCAGGTTCGACACCTGCGGCCCGAAGTCATACCCGCCGCGCACGTTCCAGGTCACATAACCCGGGATGTCGCCGTACTGCCCATCGGCCGTGCCTTCGGTGATGTAGTTGCCGTTGAAGCTGCCATCAGCGTTGACCCCGGTACCCGGCGAGCGCTGTTTCGATTGGGCGAAACCGTCGATGTTGTAGGTCCAGCGATTGACGTCGTAACGCAAGCCTACGGTCGCCACCTGCCGCGAATAGAACGGCAGATCACGGCCCTTGAAGCCCGGAATCTCGCCTTCGTAAGTCGCACGGGTGTAGGTGAAACCGGCGTTGGCGGTCAGACCGTCGAGACGCGGATCGAGCGCCGCCATGTCGTAATGCACCGAGGCTTCGATGCCCTGGTGCTTGGTCGCGCCGAGGTTGGTCCAGCCTACATCGTTGCTGATGTATTGCAGTTCGTCATCGAAGTCGATGTAGAACAGCGTCACTTCCCCGCCCCACACGTCATCGTTGTAGCGCGTACCGATCTCGTAGGTCTTGGCCTTTTCCGGCTCCAGGCCGTTGGCGGTCTGGTCACCCGAACCGCCCTGGCCAAGCTGGAAATACTGCAGGCTGCCGAACGAGGTTTCGTAGTTGGCGAACAGTTTCCACGCGTCCGACAGGTGATACATCACGCTCAGCGCTGGCAGCGGTTCGTTGCTTTCGATGCTGCGGTTTTTCTCCGGCACGCGTTTGCCTGCGGTGTCGAGCACGGCGCGGTCATGCCAGTCGGTGCTGATGTGTTCGAAGCGAATGCCCGGGGTGATGGTCCAGTTGCCGACGTCGATCTTGTTGTCGACATACACCGAGTTGGCCTCGGTGCCGCCGGTGCGGTCCTGGAACACATGGCCGTCGGACGTCGGGGTGACCACCGGCTGATTGTTGACCAGCGCCAGACGGCTCGACTGCTCGTGCATCGCCTCTTTCAGGTAGCGATAACCGACGCTGACTTCCTGCGTGGTCGGGCCGACGTCAAACACCCGCGACACACGCGGTTCGACACCGAGGGTGTAGTAGGAACGCGGGTACGAGCTGAGGGTTTTCTGGTCACGGGCGGCGATGGTGCTGCCGCGAAAGCTGTCGGTGTAGTAGGTGAGGATTTCTGCCTGGGTGCGCTCGTCGATCTGCCGGATCCACTTGAACGACACGTCTTTGCGCCGACCGCTGAAGTTGTCGTAATCGCGCACCGAATCATACGGTTTGTCGTCGTACTGCTTCTGCGTCAGGCCGCCGGGCATGTCGGCGCTGGCGTCGTAGTAATGAAAGTTGAGGCTGAAATCGTCCTGATCGGTCGGCGCCCAATGGGTCTTGAGCAGCACGTCGTCGATGTCGTTGTCGTTGTTGCGCTCGCGGTAACCGTTGCCGTTGACCCCGGAATACAACAGCGCCACGCCCATGCCGTTGTCGGCAGTGCCGCCGAGGAACGCCGTGTCGATGTGCTTCCAGCCGCCGTAACGGGTGGTCTCCAGGGTGGTGCCGATTTCCCCGGTGGCTTTTTCCGGAATGGCGCGGGTGACGAAGTTGATCACCCCGCCGACGTTTTGCGGGCCGTAACGCACGGAACCGGCACCGCGTACCACGTCGATACTGTCGAGGTTGCCCGAGGAGATCGGCGCCATCGACAGCTGCGGCTGGCCGTACGGCGCGAACGCGGCCGGCACGCCGTCGATCAGCACCGTGGAGCGTGGCGAGAGGCGCGAAGTCAGGCCACGCACGCCGACGTTCAGCGCGATGTCGCTGCCGCCGGTGCCGTTGGAGTCCTGCACCTGTACGCCCGGCACACGCTTGAGCACATCACTGACGTTCATCGCGCCCTGCTCGACCATGGCTTCGCGGCGGATCACCGTGCGTGCGCCCGGGTGGTTCTGCACCACGGCGGCGTCAGCGTCACCGAGCCAGTCGCCGACCACTTTGATGTCGGTCACGCCCAGTTCCAGCGGGCCGTTGCTGGCGGCGGTCGCGACTGGAGCCAAAGTCACCGAGCCTTCGTTGATCTGATAGTCGAGGCCGCTGCCCTGAAGCAATTGGCGCAACGCCTGCTCGGGGGAAAGATTGCCGTCAACCGCCGGCGCCTGTTTGCCGGCGACCAGATCCGGGCTGAAAAACACCTGCAACGACGTTTGCTGGCCCAGTTCGCTCAGGGCCTGACCCAGCGGCTGGGCGCGGATGTGAATGGCCTCGGCGGCATACGCCAGTGGCATCGCAACGTTGACTGCCAGCGCGAGGGCCAGCGGTAACCAGGGGGATTTTTTGTTGTTGGCTGAGGTGTTTTTCACGTCGAACGTAGTCCTGTGGAGCGCAAGAGTGTGCGTCTGTTAATGCAAACCAGTTGCAGTTGAACAGGAAGACGATGAACTCGAAAAAAACCTGAATGTTATTTTGAAATTATTTCCTGACTGCCATCGGCCAGGGTGCGGACGGCCACCGGCAGGATGTTTGGCAGGGCCTTGAGCAAGGCGTCGGTGTTGTCGGATTTGAACACGCTGGTCAGGCGCAGACTGGCCACGGCCGGGTTGCTGACCGTCAGTGGCTTGTCGCGATAACGCGAAACTTCCGCTGCCACTTCGCCGAGGCTGGCGTTGTTGAACACCAGTTTGCCGCTGCGCCACGCCGTCAGTTCGGCGGGGTTGACCGCATATGCGGCGGCGACGCGACCCTCGGCATCGACGTGGGTACCGAGACCTGCCGTCAAGTTGATGAACTCGTTGTCCGGCGCATTGCGCCCCTGCACCTTGACCGTGCCCTGCTCCACCGCGACCCGGGTTTGCGTGACATCGCGGCGCACATCGAAACGCGTGCCGGTGACCGTGACCTTGCCACTACCGGCCTCGACCACGAACGGCCGCGCCGTGTCGTGCTGAACGCTGAACAGCGCCTCGCCTTCACTCAATTCGATGAGCCGCCGTTCCTTCTCAAAACGCACCTGCAGGCGGCTGCGGCTGTTCAGGTCGATCACAGACCCGTCCGGCAGCGCCACGTGCTTGCGCTCACCCAGCGCCGTCGCGAACTCGGCGCTGTAGCCGTCGGGGAGATTCAGACCGCTGAACAGACCGAGGCCGAGCGCCACCGCCAGCACACTGGCCGCCACGGCATAGCGCAGCAGCGGGCGACGTTCGCGACGGGCCGGCGGGGTTTCGACGAGGGCCTTGAGACGTGGCGCCGGCAGCAGATCGGCGGCCGTCCACAAGCCTTGCAGCAACTGGAATTCGTCACGATGCTGCGGATGCTGATTCAGCCAGACGTCGAAGCGCTGCTGTTCGTCGGCACTGATCAGCGGTTCCTGCAAACGCACAAACCAGCGTGCCGCTTCATCGCGCACCGTTGTTTGCCCGCACGCGCAATCACGGGTATCCATCATGGAATGTCCTGTCGGGCTGGGGATGAAAAGCGGGCTCTCATGACTGCATGCCGTCGAGACGATCGCGCAAGTGGCGCAGGGTGCGGATCATATACTTTTCGACCATGTTCCTCGACAGCCCCAGGCGTTCGGCGATTTCCGCCTGGGTCAGCCCTTCGATCTTCTGCCAGACGAAAATCTTCCGGCAGTTGAGCGGCAGTTCCTGCAGCGCCCGTTCGATGGAGTCGGCCAACTGGATCGCCTGCATGTAATGCTCCGGGTCGCCGGTGGACGACACACTGTGATCGATCGCCTGCGACTCCATGGCTTCCCGTCGATCCTCACGCCGATAACCGTCGACCGCGATGTTGCGTGCGGTCTGGTGCAGATACGCGCGTGGCTGCTGCACCGCCGCCGAATCGGATTCGAGCACCCGCACAAAGGTGTCGTGCGCCAGATCCTCGGCCTGCGCGCGATTGCGCAGACGCCGAGTCCAGGTGCCGATCAACTCTTCGTAATGCTCGAAAAAGCCGGGTCTGCGGGGCAGCATGGGGTTCATGACAGCGTGCTGGGGGGAAAGAGGTGTGAATAGTAATGCTTCCTATTAAGCCCGGCAATTCATTCCTTGGAAACGCTCGATTCAAGGGCAATCGTCAGTAAAACCGCGCCTTCCCCCACCTATTGTGTAAAATGCCGCCCGGGTGCCACCGCAACAACGCGGCAGGGCAGGTTTAATTCAGCGCAGGTCGGGCCGCCGCGCGGAGTTGCTGTGCCTATGAGCCACGATCCGTCACGCCTGCAGGCTGCCCGTCAGGAGTCGCCTTCTGCCCTGGCCTTTCTCTCGCGATTTTTCGCCGCCGAGTCCGCCGGTGGCCTGATTCTGATGGCCGCTGCCCTGGCCGCGCTGCTGGTCGCCAACTCGCCTTGGGCGGCCACGTATTTCTCGACCTTGCACATCAAGATCGCCGGTCTGTCGATCGAGCATTGGGTGAATGATGGCCTGATGGCGATCTTCTTCATGCTGGTGGGCCTGGAGATCAAGCGCGAAATGCTCGCCGGACAGTTGTCGACCTGGGGTCAGCGCGCGCTGCCGGGCTTCGCCGCGCTGGGCGGGATGCTGGTGCCAGCGCTGATCTACGTCGCGATCAACTGGGGTAATCCGCAGACCCTGAGCGGTTGGGCGATCCCCGCCGCCACCGACATTGCTTTCGCCCTGGGCGTGCTGTCGCTGCTGGGCAAACGGGTGCCCGTGTCGCTGAAAATCTTCCTCTCGGCGCTGGCCATCCTCGATGACCTGGGCGCAGTGGTGATCATCGCGATTTTCTACACCAGCGGCCTGTCGGTGAGCATGCTGCTGGCCTCGTTGGCAGTGATTGCACTGCTGGTGATCCTCAACCGCTGCGGTGTCAGAAAGCTTTGGCCATACCTGATCGCCGGCGCCTTCCTGTGGTTCTTCATGCTGCAATCGGGGATCCACGCGACCCTCGCCGGGGTGATTCTGGCCCTGTGCATTCCGCTGGGAAATCCCGAAGACGAGCACAACTCGCCGCTGCTGTACCTCGAAGAAAAAATGCATCCGTGGGTGGCGTTCGCCGTGGTGCCGATTTTCGGCTTCGCCAACGCGGGTGTGTCGCTGACCGGCATTTCCCCGAGCAACCTGCTTGAGCCGGTGCCACTGGGCGTGGCGCTGGGGCTGTTGTTCGGCAAGCAGATCGGTATCCTCGGCCTCGGCGCCCTGGCGATTCGCAGTGGTCTGGCACAACTGCCGCAAGGCGCGAGCTGGCTGCAACTGTATGGCGTCGCCCTGCTTTGCGGGATCGGCTTCACCATGAGCCTGTTCATCGGCGCGCTGGCGTTCCCGGGCGCGCCGCATCTGGTCGACTCGGTGAAAGTTGGGGTGTTGCTGGGTTCGATCCTGTCCGCGCTGCTGGCGGTGGTCGTGCTGATGAGTGCGGGTAAGGCGAAGGCGTCGAGCTGACCGCCAGATCGGGTCGAGACAGAAAACCAATGTGGGAGCGGGCTTGCTCGCGAAGGCGTCAATTCAGTCAGCTATTTATCGACTGAATCATCGCCTTCGCGAGCAAGCCCCCTCCCACAGTTTTTACAGCGGTGCTGCTCAGCCTTTTTCGTCGATCCCGGCCTGTAGGGTCTGGCTGTCCAGATTCCCGCTCAGGGTCACCGGACCGACTTTCAGATTGCCGTTATCGAACGACACCTTCGGTGCGTTCTCCTCGGTTTTCTGCGGCAGGTCCAGTCCGGCTTTCACCCCGTAGTCACGGTTGACCAGATCGCTGCCAACGACCTTCGAAGCGCCCAGATCGACCTTGCCGTCCGTCGACGAAATCCGTGCGCCAGTCAGCTGCGTTGCGCCGCCCACCGCAAGATTCACGCCCTGATTGCCACTGATGCCAGACGCCTGCGCCACGCTGTCCTTGTGCGCGTATTCGCCCTGCGCTTTCAACGTTGGTTTGTAGTCAGTGCCGGCGAGTTTTTCCTTGTCGCTCGGTGGGTTCTTCTTCGCCGTCAGGCCCAGATCGACATCGACGTTGGCTTGGGTCGTCGAGTCCTGGCGGCTTTCGACAGTCAGATCACCGACGACCTTGCCACTGACATTTTTCGCGTCGATCCGCGCGCCCGACAGCTGCGCATCCCCCGCGCTGTTGAGCACCACGCTGTCAGCCTTGATCTGGCTGTTCTGCTGGGTGGTGCCTTGCAGATAATCGACGCCAACCTTCGCTCCGGCGTTGAAGCCGTGGTCACTGCTGGCCTTTTCATCGGCTGCGGTCGGGGTCTTGCTGCTCAGGTTGCCGCCGGCATTCAGCGCGACATTCCAGTTGTTGCGACTCTCGGTGGACTGCGCCGATTCCTGAACCAAACCGCCCTTCTGCGCATCGACGCTGACGTTCGGCGCGCTGACTTGCGTGCCTTGCAGGTGCACCGCGTCACCGCTCAAGGCGACGTTGCTCTGGCTGTTGAGCTGGCCACCGGTCAGGGTTTGCGAGTTTTCGTTGATGCGGCCGATGTTGAAGTTGCCGCTCAGGTTGCCGCCCTGATCGCGACTCTTCTCGCTGCTGGATTTGCTGCCGCCGCCCTTCAAACCGCCGCCGAGATTGCTGCCAGTCGCGGTGTGCGTATCAACGGCCGCTTGCAGATCAAGCTTGCCATCAGCGTGCAGATCGATAGCGCCGGCGCTGTCGATCTTCGTGCCTTGCTGAACCTGATTGCCGCCGCTGCTCAGTTGCACCGGACCGTTGCCGCTGATGCTCGCCACGTGAGCCTGAGTGTCAGAGGTCTGTTTGCCGGTGTGGTCAAGCTGGAAGCCAGCGCCGAGGTCGACGTTGGTGCCGTCGGTGCCCGGCAAGGTGCCGACCGTCAGCGAGCCGTTGCCGCGCAGGCTGGAGTCGCTGCTGCTCTGACGGTCGTTTGCCTGATTCAGCGCCAGATCGCCGCCAGTCTTGATGTTCACTCCGCCCTGCCCGCCGTCGAAACGGCTGCCGGCGAACTGCGCGTCACCGCCCACCTTGATGTTCACGCCTTGGCTGCCGGCAAAACCGCCGACCACCGCGGTGCTGCTGTCCTTGCTGCTGTAGCTGTTGCCACCCGCGCCGCTGCCGGCGACGTTCACGTCCTCGCCGGTCTTGGTGTAGACGCGCACGTCGACCTTGGCGTCCACCGAGTTATCGGTGCTGCTGTGAGTGTTGCTCGCGGCATCGGCAACCAGTTTGTCAGCGCTGATGTTGACCTTGCCGTTGCTCGCGCTGTACTGGGTGCCCTGGTCGTGCAGGGTGCCGGCGGTTTTCACGTCGACACTGCCGCCGTCGAAACGGCTGACCACAGCGTTGCTGCTCTGCTCGGTCTTGTCGGCGCTGCCGTGACCGATCGCCACGTCGAGGCCGACGTTCGGCTGGCCGAGATTGCTCAGGGCTTCCTTGTCCGGCACCTTGCCGTTGAGCACATCCTTGACCGCACCGGCAATCGGGCGGGCGATGTCCTTGTACTCGACGTTGGCGCCGATGTCCGCCGACCAGTTGCTCTGGTTGTGAGTGCTGCTTTCGTTGTTGCTGGCGGCGCGGTTGTCGATCTCGTTGGCCGCGACATTCAGACCGTTGCCAGCCTTGACCTGCGCACCTTCGGTCAGCAGCTTGTCGGCATTGATGTTCAGGCTGCCGCTGCTTTGCACGTGGGTGGTTTGCGCGGTGGTTTTGCTGCTGCTGTCTTGCGTGGTGCTGTGGGCAAAATCGACGCCACTGCCGGCACGGTCGAGGCCGCCGGTGTAGTAGAAACCGCCGCCGGTGCTAGAGGTGTCGGATGAGGTTTTGTGGCTGTCCTGTTCGGCCAGCAACGACACACTCTTGCCGCTCAGCGTAGTGTCGCCAGCAGTGGATTTGACTTCACCGCCCTTGATCGTCAGATCGCCGCCGGCCTTCACCTGCACGCTACCGCCGCTGAGGCTCGAACCTTGCTGGTTGACGTCGTTACGGGTGACGGTCTGCTGCTTGTCTTCGTAGTGCACCCCGGCGCGGTATTGCTCCGGCGTTTGCTCTTTGGCGTAGGCATCGAAGCCACGGGTCTCGGTGGTCGAGCTGCTGTCGTGGGTGTTCTGCGTGGAATGCACGTTCACATCACCCGCTGCGTCCGCCGTCAGCACGCCACCAGCCTCGACCGTGGAGCCGGCCACTTCGATGTCCTTGGCGCTCTTGAGTTTGAGGTTGCTGTCGGAAACCAGCTCGCTGCGCACCGTGGTGCTGTCCCTGGCGTTCTGCCGCGACTCGTCCTTGGTGATGCCGAAGAACTTGCTGTCCTTGTCGTGGTTGTTGCTGTGCGAAGTGTCCTGCACACCGTCGATCACCAGCGAACCCTGATCGCTGATCACGCTGGCCTCGGTGCCGCCACGGACCTGGCTGCCGCTGATGCGCACGTCGTCAGCCTTGACGATCAGTTTGCCGGCCGCATTGATTTTGCTGCCCTGATGCCGGGTCTGGCCCTTATCGGCATCACCGGTCTTGCCGAAGAATCCGCCGCCAACCAGGTCGCCGGAGTAACTGTTGTTATTGCTGCGACTGGTGCGCGTGGCCGTGGTGACGTCCACTTGCTTGCCCGCCAGTTTCACATCGCCGGCGCTGTTCAGTTCGGCGCCTTCGGAACGCAACAACGCGGCGGTTTGCAGCGCGATATTGCCACCCTTCAACTGACTGCCGATGCTGCGCTGTTCTTCGCTGCTGTTGTTCCAGTCGGCCTTCCACAGATGCTTGCGATGGTTGCCCTGATCGGTCTGGGTGTGGCTTTCGGTGGCCGCACTCAGGCGCAGATCGCCGCTGCTCTGCACATCGAGATTTTTCGCCGCTTCGACCTTGGCCGCTTTGAGTTCGGTGTCTTTGCCGGAGGACAATTTGGCGTCACGGCTGGCGACGATCTGGCTGCCGTGCTGGCGAGTTTCACTGTCGGTCTGGGTGCGATCGTAGGTTTCCCAGGTGATGCCGATGGTGCTGTTGCTCCAGTTTTCGCGTTGTTCCTGGAGCTTGCGGCTTTCGACGCTGCTCAAGGTCAGGTTGCGCTTGGCATTGACGCTGACGTCGCGAGCACTGACATCGGTGGCGGCCAGTGACAGGTCGTTGCCGCTGTGCAGGCCGACATCACCCTGACTGCTGCGAATGCCGGCACGGGTCACTTCGAGGCTGTTAGGGACGGTTTCACCGCTGACACTCAGGTCGCCAGCCGAGCGGATCTGCACGCCGTCACGCCCGGCCACTTGCACCGCCCCCACACGCACGCCCGCGCCTCCGGCGGTGCTGACGATGTTGATGCGCCCGGCCTGCATCGCACCGAACAGGCTGGCGTCGATGCGTTGATCTTTGGTGTTGCCCGCCGGATCCACGGCTTTGACCTGACCGCTGGCGTAATCGACCTGATTGCGCCCGACCGTGAGGTTCAGTTGATCGCGGGCATCGATGCGGCCCTGGCTGTCGATACGCGGGGCGATCAGGTTGACCGAACCCTCGGCGTTGCGCAGGCCGCCACTCTGAATCTGCAACTGACCGCTGGCGTCGCGGGTGTTCAAGGCTTGCAGTTTGCCGTCGTTCAACTCCGGACGACCGACCAGCAGACTCGCGTTAGGCGTGTTGATGAAACTGCCGCCGTTCACCGAAATGCCGTTGGGGTTGGCCAGCACATAATCGGCGGCGCGGCCGAAGATTTCCTGAGCGCCGTTGATGGCCGAAGGGTTGCGGCTGATCACCTCGTTGAGGATCACGCTCGCCGCCTGGCCCTGCAGTTGCGGGTTGGCCGCCAGTTGCCCGGCGAGCTGTGACTGCCCGGCCTGCAAGGCGTTGTTCAGCACCAGACCCTGACGGTCGACGTTGTAGTCGAGGAACTGGTTGTGCGACAGGCCCGAGCCGTTGGGCGCGACGATATTGACGATGGGCACGCCGCCCTGCGTCTGCAATTGCGCAGTGCCGCCGGGGCCGGGAGCGACCACCACACCGCCGGCGATGGCGCTGGGCAGGTGCACGGCGAAGAACAGGCTGGCGATCGCCCAGCGCAGTTTGCCCCGAGGAGAAAGATGGAATGCAAAGGTGTGTGCTGGCATAAAAACGTCTCCATGTAAGTACGGCATCACGGCGCGCGATTTAGTCTTGGCCGTGGCTGTCGCGCTCAGATCCGACGGCTGTTTGTTCACTGCTTGATGAGTCTCGCTGGTGCTCATATCTGCAACCCCACGCGCATCAGCCAGGTCTCCGGCTCGTGCTGCAAACCGCTGGGGGTATTGAGGGCGCGTTGGTAATCGACGTCCACTTGCAGATTCTTCCAGCCCAGATTCAGCCCGACGCTGGCGCCGCTCAGGCGTTGGCCCTGAGCACCGTGATCGGCCTTGAGCCAGCCGTTGTCCAGGCCCACGCGCGGGGTGATCTGCACCGGCCAATCGCTACGCAGCGGCAGACGCAAGGTGTTGCGCCAGATCGCGCCGCTGGCCCCGGATGCGCTGCTGACCCGATAGCCGCGCACCGCCGAATCATCGGTGCCGAGCAACTGTTCTATGGCCGGTAACGGGTCGGGGCTGTATTGCAGATTGAGCTGGCTCTGCCACTGCCACGCTTGCGCGCCAAACTGGCCGTTGCGCCATTGGCTGAGGCCGGCGCGGTACTTGCGAAACTGCGCTTTGGGCAAATTGTTGACCGCATGATTGGCGTCGTCATCGGCGCCCAGCCAGCGCAGGCCTTGCGAATAGGTGAAGTCGAGGTTCCACACCGCACGGTCGAGCCAGAACAGATTGAGTCCGGCTTCGGCCACGGTCAGGGTCGGGCTTTGAATGCCCAGACGGACATTTTCCAGATAGCTGTCGACGTCCTTGTGTGCCAGTTGCAGGTTGGCGCTGAGCTGATGGCTCTGGTCGCGCCACAAAACGCGGTCGGCGCGCAGACTCAGTTGATCGGTGATGCCGGTGCTGTACAAGGTCGCGCTGGGCAGCTTGAACGGCGCGCGATATTCGGCATGGCTGGCGAACGCGCTGTAGGTCCAATAGCCGTAGGGAATCGCGTAATACAGGCTGGCGTTGCGACTGTAGCGGTCACCCTGATTCAACGTGTCACTGGCACTGAGGCTCAACAGATCGTTGAGTTGCAACGGGCTGTCGAAGCTCAGGCTGACGGTATCGCGGTCACGCCCGGTGCTGGCGCTGCCAAGGTTGTCCATGCCCAGGCCCAACGCCCAGCGCGACTGTCCGGAGGTACGCGAGCGCAGGATGATGCGCGAGGCACCCGGTTGGCTACCGGGGGCGATGTCGGCGGTCAGGTCGATCGAGCGCAAGCGGTTCAATTGATCCAGGCCCTGCTCCAGATCGCGCAGGTTCAGCGGCTGGCCGAGCATGTGCGGGAACGCGCTGCCCAACGAAACGGGCAGGCTCTGATCGGCCAGTTCGATGGACTCGATGTAGCCCTCGTCGATCATGATGTCCAGCGACTGCCCCGCCGCCGGCGCGCTCAGCAAGTACGGGCGACTGGCGATGTAGCCTTGCTCGACGTAGATCGCGGTGATGGTCGCCAGCAGATGGTTGATCTGGCCGACGCCCATGCACGCCGCCAGCAGCGGTTTGATCCGGGCGTTGAGCTTGTTGCTGTCGATCAGCGTGACGCCACCAATGCGCGTGCCGCTTAGCGGCCAGCAGCGTTCATCGGGGGTGACGGTCTGCGGGAGCACTGGGGTGGCGGGCGCAGGACCGAACGCACCGCGCTCCAGTTGGCGCTTGCGTTGTTCCATCTGCAGTTGTTGCAGATCGCGCTGTTGCTGTTGCTGCTGGCGCAGCACTTCCTGGCCCGGCGCAACAGGATCAGCCGCTTGAATCGAGGAGGCACACACACTCAACACAAAGGCCGACAACAGCGGGCAAAGCGTGGAACGACGACGGAAAACAGCGCAAAGCAAATACGGCACGCAACATCCTTGCAATCATAAAATGGCGTAATGCCACTTCATCAATACGAGTGATAGTCAGAGCCTTCCTACGCAAATGCAAGATGCTTCCTACAACGCTTACATTTCTTAAACATTTGATTTTGCTGCGTTCAACGCTACGCCGTCAGGGGTTCCCCGAGGGGTTTCACTGAGTTCTTGAAGATTTGGCCCGTATTACTGGCGCTGTCATTTAATCGAAACCGCTCCAAACCCCGAGGCCGGGTAAGCAACTGACGATTGGCACAAAAACATAATTGCCACAAAATATTACTTGCGTCATATTACAGCCGTAATAACAGCCCGTTTCCGCAGGTATTACGCCATGACCAGCATGCCAACCGTTGAGCCAGACCTGTCTGCCCCGGTCACCCCCGCCAAACCGCCACTGCGCAAACGCCTGCTGCTGACCGGCTCTGGCCTGGTCGCGCTGGTCGTGGTCGGCGTTTACGCCAGTCATTGGTGGGGCACCGGGCGTTTTCTTGAAGAGACTGACGATGCCTACATCGGTGGCGACGTGACGGTGATCGGGCCGAAGGTCGCCGGTTACATCGAAGAAGTGCTGGTCAGCGACAACCAATCGGTGAAGGCCGGTGACGTGCTGATCCGCCTCGACGCACGTGACTATCGCGCCAACCTCGCCAAAGCCGAAGGCGCGGTTGCCGCCGAGGAGGCGCTGCTGGCCAACCTCGACGCCACTGAACAACTGCAGCAAGCGGTGATCGGCCAGGCCCGCGCCGGCATCGATGCCGCCGGTGCCGAAACCGCCCGCTCGCGGGATGACAATGCGCGTTACAAACGTCTGGTCAGCACCAATGCCGTGTCGGTGGAAAGCGCCCAACGCGCCGACGCCACCTTCAAGACCGCCCAGGCCCTGAGTGCCCGCGCCCAGGCCGAATTGCTTGCCGCACAGCGCCAACTGGCGGTGATCGACACCCAGAAACAACAGGCCCGCGCCGCCCTGCAACAAGCCCGGGCCGAGCGTGATCTGGCGCAACTGAACCTCGGCTACACCGAGCTGCGCGCGCCGGTTGACGGCGTGATCGGCAACCGCCGCGCGCGGGTCGGCGCCTATGCCCAGGCGGGTTCGCAACAGTTGTCGGTGGTGCCGGCCAGCGGTCTGTGGGTCGATGCCAATTTCAAGGAGGATCAACTGGCGCGGATGCAACCCGGGCAACGGGTGAGCATCCGTGCCGACGTGCTCTCCGGCCAGGAATTCCACGGCCGCCTCGACAGCCTCGCCCCCGCCACCGGCTCGCAATTCAGCGTTCTACCGCCGGAGAACGCCACCGGCAACTTCACCAAAATCGTCCAGCGGGTACCGGTGCGAATCCTCCTCGATCCGGCTGATGGCGTGCTCGGCCATCTGCGGCCGGGGCTATCGGTGACCGCTGAAGTCGACACCCGCGCGCAAGCCGAAACCAGCGCCGTGGCCGTCGCGCCATGAGCACCGCCCTCACCGCCCCGGCGCAACCGTTCAACGCCGCCGACATGGCCACCGCGACCAAAGTGTTCGCCTTCGCCACGATGTGCATCGGCATGTTCATTGCGCTGCTGGACATCCAGATCGTCTCAGCCTCGCTGCGCGACATCGGCGGTGGGCTCTCGGCCGGCACCGACGAAACCGCCTGGGTGCAGACCAGTTACCTGATCGCCGAAATCATCGTGATCCCGTTGTCGGGCTGGCTGTCGCGGGTGTTCTCCACGCGCTGGCTGTTTTGCGCCTCGGCGGTCGGTTTTACTCTGGCCAGCCTGCTCTGCGGCGTGGCCTGGAACATCCAGAGCATGATCGCCTTTCGGGCGCTGCAAGGCTTTCTAGGCGGTTCGATGATTCCGCTGGTGTTCACCACCGCGTTCTTTTTCTTCACCGGCAAACAACGGGTGATCGCCGCCGCAACCATCGGTGCGGTGGCTTCGCTGGCGCCGACCCTGGGGCCGGTGATCGGCGGCTGGATCACCGACATTTCATCGTGGCACTGGCTGTTCTACATCAACCTGGTGCCGGGGATTTTCGTCGCCGTGGCCGTGCCGATGCTGCTGAAGATCGACCAGCCGGAACTGGCGCTGCTCAAGGGCGCGGACTACCTGAGCATGGTGTTTCTCGCGCTATTTCTCGGCTGCCTGGAATACACCCTCGAAGAAGGCCCGCGCTGGAACTGGTTCAGCGATCAAACGATTCTGACCACGGCGTGGATCAGCGGTCTGGCGGGTCTGGCCTTTATCGGGCGCACCTTGCACGTGGCCAATCCGATCGTCGATCTGCGCGCACTCAAGGATCGCAATTTTGCCCTGGGCTGTTTCTTTTCCTTTGTCACCGGGATCGGTCTGTTCGCAACGATTTACCTGACTCCGCTGTTTCTTGGACGGGTGCGTGGCTACAGCGCGCTGGACATTGGTCTGGCGGTTTTTTCCACCGGGGTGTTCCAGATCATGGCGATTCCGCTGTACGCCTTTCTCGCCAATCGCATGGATCTGCGCTGGATCATGATGATCGGCCTGGGCTTGTTTGCGGTGTCGATGTGGGAGTTCAGTCCGATCACCCACGACTGGGGCGCCGGTCAGTTGCTGCTGCCGCAAGCGCTGCGCGGAATTGCCCAGCAACTGGCAGTGCCACCGGCGGTGACGCTGACCTTGGGGGGCTTGGCACCGGCGCGCTTGAAGCACGCTTCGGGGCTGTTCAACCTGATGCGCAATCTGGGCGGAGCGATCGGGATTGCCGCGTGCGCGACCATTCTCAATGACCGCACCAACCTGCACTTCACTCGCCTGGCCGAGCATTTGAACAGCAGCAACGAGGCGATGAATCAGTGGCTGGCGCAGGTCGGTGGCAACCTGGCGACACTGGGTCAGAGTGGTGACGTCGGCGTCACCGCAGGCCTGCGTCAACTGTGGCTGCTGACCTACCGCGAGGCGCAGACCCAGACCTACGGCGATACCTTTTTGATGATCATGCTGTGCTTCATCATCGCCACGGCGATGGTGCCCTTGATGCGCAAGGTACAACCACCGGCCGCGCCGAGTGCGGATGGGCATTGATCCAAATCTGCAATGCATGCCCCCTGTAGGAGTGAGCCTGCTCGCGATGGCGCCAGTTCATTCAACATTGATGTTGAACGGATAATCGCTATCGCGAGCAGGCTCACTCCTACATAAGATTGTGTCTGGGGCTTAGAGCTGTGGGGTTTTGCGGAAGCCCACGGCCAGACGGTTCCAGCTGTTGATGGTGTTGATCGCCACGCTCAGGTCGACCATTTCCTTGGGCGTGAATTGCGCCGCGACGATGTCGTAGTCTTCGTCCGGGGCGTGGGTCAGGCTCAGTTGGGTCAGCGACTCGGTCCACAGCAGCGCAGCACGTTCGCGCTCGGTGAAGAATGGCGCTTCACGCCACGCGGTGACGGCGAACAGCCGGCGCGGGGTTTCGCCGCCCTTGATCGCGTCAGCGGTGTGCATGTCGATGCAGAACGCACAGCCGTTGATCTGCGAAGCGCGCAGCTTGACCAGTTCGATCAGGGTCTTTTCCAGCGGCAGTTTCGAGACCGCGGTTTCCAGGGCGATCATCGCTTTCAGGGCGTCTGGGGAGGCGGTGTAGAAATCGGTACGAGCTTTCATGATTGAATTTCCGGGGCCAGTGAATGTGTGACTAAGGTAGTCCCGCACTTGCCCCGGACAAATAGCCAATCTCCCGGAAGACGAGTAGACCACCCCTCACACGCGATTGCGCAACCAGTGCAGGAACCCGGTTTTCGCCACCACGGTCGGCACGTCCTGAGTCAGGGTCTGGGCCTTGTGCAGGCGATAATCGAGCAAAGCTTTCATCGCCTCGTTGATGTCGTGGCGGGCATCCAGACACGGCTTCAGGTAGGTCTTCTCGATGCGATACAACGCGCAGAAGGTTTTCGCCGCGAAGGTCGCCGGCACCGACGAATCGGAGAGGATGCCGGCCTCGCCGATCACCTCCCCCGGCCCCATGCGCCCGGATTCGAACGGGCTGCCATGGCGGGTCAAGGTCACGGTGACCACACCCGATTCGATGATGAACAAATGATCACTGACCTCCCCGGCCTCGAGGATCGTCTCGCCGGCACGGAAGGTTTGCAGGGTCATGTTTTGGCTGAAGGTGTCTTTCTCTTCCTGGCGCAGCGTGGAGAAAATCGGCGAACTGTCGAGCAGCGCCCGCGGCCGCGAGAGGTTGCCGGCGACGATCGGTTCGACACTCGACAACAGATTGATCCCGGATGCCTGCAGATGCCGGTAAGCCAGATCGAACAGCTGATTGCGCACCGAGCGCTTCTGATCCATCGACGAGACAAAACCGCTGATTTCATATTCCGCACCGGCGCTGCTGGAGCTTTTCAGCGCGACGCTTGGCGAGGGATTGTCCAGCAGCGGACGGCAACCCTGCATCGCCCGCTCCAGCGCGTCGATCACCGTATTGGGCCGGGCATGCGGGCTGACCTGGACGCTGACGGCGACTCCGAACATGTTGCTCGGTCGGCTGAAGTTGATGATCTTGGCCTTGGCCGCCAGCGAGTTGGGAATCACTGCCATGCTGCCCTGACTGGTCTGCAAACGCGTGGCGCGCCAGTCGATATCGATAACCCGGCCTTCGGTGCCATCGATCGAGATCCAGTCATCGATCTGATAGGGCTTGGTGGTGTTGAGCACGATCCCGGAAAACACATCGCTGAGCGTGCTCTGCAACGCCAGACCGACGATGATCGCCAAAGCCCCGGACGTCGCCAGCACACCTTTGACCGGCAGATCCAGCACGTAGGCCAGGGCCGCGATAATCGCGATCAGGAAAATCACCGCACCGAGCAGATCCTGCAACAGCCGCCCGGTGTGCCCGACCCGCTGCATCATCACCGCACCGATCAGCACGGTAAGGGTGCGCGCGCCGAACAGCCACCAGCCGATCTGCAAGCCGGTCGCCGCCAGGTGCAGCGGCACGTTGTCGGCCCACGGCGCCGGCTCCATCGGATTGAGGCCTTCGTTGAACAACAGCACGCTGAACAGGCTGAAAATCAGTACCCGCACCAGCAGCTTCCACTCGCTGCCACGGGAGCTGATCAGGCGCCACAGGCCCAGATCGAGGAGGATCAGGATCAACGCGCAAAACAACGGATGTTCGGTCAAAAAAGACAACATCAAAGCACTCCGACAGGGCCCGGTCGCGAGAAGATCGCACAGATTGGGCAAGTGTAGGAGTAATTGATTTCAGAGGAAGAACGCCCGCGCAAAAACACCCGAAAACAAATGTGGGAGCGGGCTTGCTCGCGATGGCGGAGGGTCAGTCAGACATGCATTGACTGGCACTGCGCTTTCGCGAGCAAGCCCGCTCCCACAGGGGTGAGAATTTACCCGTGCATTTGGCCAAAACGCCCGGACTGGAAGTCGGCGAATGCCTGATGAATTTCCTGCTCGGTGTTCATCACGAACGGGCCATGGCCGACAATCGGTTCGTCGATCGGCTCGCCGCTGAGCAGCAGCACCACGGCGTCTTCACTGGCCTCAAGGGTCAACTGACGACCGTCGCGCTCGAACAGCACCAACTGCCCGACACCCGCGGTTTCCACGCCGTTGATCTGCACCGAACCTTTCAACAGCACCAGCGCGGTGTTGCGCCCTTCGTGCAGATCGAGCGTCAGCAACTTGCCGGCGTTCAGCCGCAGGTCCCAGACGTCGATCGGCGTGAAGGTGTGCGACGGGCCTGTATGCCCCTCGAACTCACCAGCGATCAGCCGCAGCCGGCCGGCGTCGTCCTTCAGCGCGATATTGGGAATATCGTCGTCGAGTATGGTCTGGTAGCCGGGCGCAGCCATTTTGTCCTTGGCCGGCAGGTTGACCCACAGCTGCACCATTTCCAGCTTGCCGCCGGTTCTGGCGAAATCATCCGAGTGGAACTCCTCGTGGAGAATCCCGGACGCGGCGGTCATCCACTGCACATCGCCGGGGCCGATGGTGCCGCCGCTGCCGGTGGAGTCGCGGTGCTGCACTTCGCCGTCGTAGACGATGGTCACCGTTTCAAAACCACGGTGCGGGTGCTGGCCGACGCCACGGCGCTCGGTGGTCGGGGTGAATTCGGCCGGTCCTGCGTGATCGAGCAGCAGGAACGGGCTGATGTGTTTGCCCAGGTTGTCATAGGAAAACAGAGTGCGCACCGGGAAACCATCGCCGACCCAATGGCCGCGAGGGCTGGTGTAGATACCGATGATGTTTTTCATGGTTGCCTCCAGAAAAGGTGGGTGACGCAATGGATTAAGCTTAAATCCATAGCGTTTTTAGGACTAGACGGCAAAAACCGGCTTTAGCGTTCCATTTATAGAACAGTCCCACCGTTGAATCTCGATCCTTGCGGGAGCGGGCTTTCTCGCGAAGGGCCGGTCCAGACAACACCACTATCGGGAAAGATTCATGACTTCTGCTCAACAGTGCTTTGCCCCACCAGCGGTTTTTCTCAAGGACACAGACGCGGATACTCCTGCCCATTCCCACTGCAACCCTGGAGTCATCAATGTCTGTTCCCGCTTTTGGTCTGGGTACGTTTCGCCTGCAAGGTCAGGTGGTCATCGATTCGGTGCGCACCGGCCTTGAACTCGGTTACCGCGCCATCGACACCGCGCAGATCTACGAGAACGAAGCCGAGGTCGGCCAGGCCATCGCCGCCAGCGGCATTGCTCGCGAAGAGTTGTTCATCACCAGCAAGATCTGGATCGCCAACTTCGCCAAGGATCGTCTGATCGAGAGCCTCAAGGAAAGCCTGCAGAAACTGCAGACCGACTACCTCGACCTGACGCTGATCCACTGGCCGTCGCCGGAAGATCAGGTGCCGGTCGCCGAATTCATGGGCGCGCTGCTCGAAGCCAAGCGTCTGGGCCTGACCCGGCAGATCGGGGTGTCCAACTTCACCATCGAGCTGATGCAACAGGCCATCGCCGCGGTTGGCGCGGAAAACATCGCCACCAACCAGATCGAACTGCACCCGTACCTGCAAAACCGCAAAGTGGTCGAGTTCGCCCGCAGCCAGGGCATCCAGATCACCTCCTACATGACCCTTGCCTATGGCGAAGTGCTGAAGGATCCGGTGATTCAGCAGATCGCTGAACGCCTGCAAGCGACCCCGGCGCAAGTCACCCTGGCCTGGGCGATGCAGTCGGGTTACGCGGTGATTCCATCGTCGACCAAACGCGCCAACCTGCAGAGTAACCTCGGCGCCACCACGCTGACCCTGAGCGAATCCGACATGGCGCTGATCGCCGGTCTGGAGCGCGGCCATCGCCTGACCAGCCCGAAAGGCATTGCCCCGCAGTGGGATTGATCGCTCAGTCCTGAAGCCGCTGCGCGAGGCCGAGCATGGCCGTGCGCAGCGCATCCGCCGAGCGGTGGACAGCCAGGGTTTCGGCGTCGCGGCACGCCTGTTCGAGATCGCTGCACGCCGCCGCCACCCGCGCCGCACCGACCATTTGCGCACCGCCCTTGATGTGATGCGCCAGAGTGCTTAATTCGCTCAGATCCTGTGGCTGGCGCGCAGCGTCCAGCCGTTGCAGATCCTCGTGCAGACTGCGCAACACTTGTTCGCGCAGGCGCTGCATCACTGCAGGATTGTCCCCGGCCATCTGTTCAAGCGCGCTCAGGTCGATCTCGGGCAACGGCGGTGCCGGGTCCGACAGCTGGTCACCGTCACCGCGACTGGCCGCCTTCAATGCCTGTTGCAGATCGTGCAAGCGAATCGGCTTGAACAGACAATCGTCCATGCCGGCCTCAAGACAACGGACTTTCTCCTCGACCTGCGCGTTGGCAGTGAAGCCGAGGATCAGGCAGCGTGCCCGACCGCTCGCCGCCTCTTCTTCACGAAGTGTCCGAGCGAGTTCGTAACCGTTGCGCCGGGGCATGTTGCAATCGGTGATCAGCACATCGAAAGCCTGTGTTCGCCAGCGCTGCAAGCCCAGCTCACCATCCTCGACATCGACCGTAGCGTGGCCCAGTTCACTCAGTTGCCGGCACAGGAGCAAGCGGTTGACCGGATGATCGTCCACCACCAGCACGCTCAGCGAACGCGCTGGCGTGTCCGCCACTTGCGGGCCTGCCGTCTCGGGTTCGAGCGCGGTCAACAGCGGCAACTGCAGGTTTACCTCAACCCGCGTTCCATGCCCCGGCTCGCTGTCCAGGTGCAGTGTGCCACCCATCATTTCGCAGAGGTTACGGCTGATCACCAGGCCCAGTCCCGAGCCGCTACGCGCTGACTGGCCCTGGTTAGCGGCCTGGACGAACGGACTGAACAGGCGTTTGCGGTCATCGGCACTGATGCCGATTCCGCTGTCTGCGATCACCACCGCGACCGCCAGGATCCCGGACGGCATCGCAGAGCATGACAAACGCAGGCTCACCTGACCCTGCTCGGTGAACTTGATCGCGTTGCTCAACAGGTTTGACAGCACTTGCTTGAAGCGTGTCGGGTCGAGCATGACGTCGACGTCACTGTGCGCATCCAGTTCGACCTGCCACAGCAGGCGTTTCTCCCGCGCCAGCCCTTCGAATACGCGGCACACCGCGATCACTTGTTCGCGCAGATTGGCCCGCTGCGGCGCGAGGGACAAATGCCCGGACTCGATACGTGCGATATCGAGAATGTCACCGATCAACGCCAGTAATTGCTGGCCGGCAGCGGACGCGACCTCGATTGCCAGCTTGTCGGTGACGCCCTCCTCGGCACGCTTGAGGGCCATTTCGAGCATGCCGATCAGGGCATTCATCGGCGTGCGGATTTCATGGCTCATGGTCGCCAGAAACGTAGTCTTGGCCCGATTGGCGTCGTCGGCGGCATCCTTGGCCTGCTGCAACTGCTGCAGCCACTGTTGACGCTGACGCAGCTGCGAGCGCTGAAAACCGATCCAGGCCAAGGCCAGCAACAGCAGCCCTGCCGCACCGGCAAACGCCAGCAGGATTTCGCGGCGATGACGCTGCCAGTAGCTCTCTTCCACGACCACGTCATGGCTCCAGCGCTCGACCAGTTCGTCCATCTGCTGCGGCGCGATGCTCAGCAACGCCTTGTTCAGAATCGTGTGCAGCGACGTATCCTGCGCTGCGGTCGCCAGCGCAATGCGTGCCGGCTGATCGCCGATCGTGTTGGTGATGCGCAGGCGCTCGCGGTAATGACGGGCAATCAGAAACCGCGCCACCAGCAGTGAGCTGACCGTCACGTCGGCCTGGCCTTTGGCGATCTGCTCCATGCCCCTCGGCCGGGCTGCGCACCTCCACCAGGCGAATCCCGGGCACCTGCTGCAGAATAAAGTCGTGCAATGGATGACCGCGATAAATCGCCAGCCGCTTGCCCGGCAGATCGGCGAGGCTGCGCGGGCTGCCGGCCGTCGTCGCGCTGACCAGCACAAACGGATTATTCAGGTAGGCACGGGTGAATTGCAGCTCGGTTTCCCGTTCGCTGCTCGGGGTCACCACCGGCAACACGTCGAGTTCACCGGCCTTGAGCTGCTCAATCTGACGATCCAGCGAACGCCCCCGAACCACTTCGAATTGCAGCCCGGTACGCTGACTGATCAGGTTGAGCAACTGCGCCGACAGCCCGTTGAATCGTCCGTCGGCATCAAAAAACGTCAGCGGTGCGAAGTCTTCGATCACGCCGACCCGCACCCGAGGATGTTGCTCCAGCCACTGCTGCTCGCTGACACTGAGGCGTACCTGCGACTGCGCGGCCATTTGCGCGCGCCCTGCGCTCCAGCGCTGCTCGATCAGTTGACGACGCTCCATGGGAATCGCCGCCAGCGTCCTGTCGATGATGCGTTTGAGGCGCACCTCACTGCGCAGCAGGGCGAAACCGAAGGGATTGGCATCCAGGCCCGAAGGCCCGGCCAGTTGCAGGTCATTGCGGTAATTGGTGTTGATCAGGTAATTGGCACTGATCAGATCGCCGAGATAGCCGTCATCGACACCGAACGCCACCGCACCCAGCGCATCCATTGCCGAGGCGTAACGCTGCACCTTCGCGTCGGGGTAGAACGCCTGCACGCTGGTCAGCGGCAGGTAGTCCTCGACCATGGCGATGCGCTTGCCTGCCAGGTCGCCCGGTAACGTTTCGTCGAGCCGGGTCACCAGCATCGGTTGGTCTTCGGCGTAGGGGCGCGACAAGATGAAATCCGGGTCGGCCAGCTCGAAATTGTTCGAGGTGCCCAGCAGATCGAGTTCGCCGCGCTTGAGTGCGCTCATCACCGCGTCGCGGTTTGCGTAGCGTTGCACCTCGATCCGCACCCCGAGCAATTGCGTCAGCAGCTCGGCATAGTCGGCGGTGAGACCTTCCAGCTCCTGCCGATTCCGCGTGATCTCGAACGGTGGATAATCGGGCCCGGAAATCCCCATGCGCAACGTCGGATGGCGGCGTAGCCACTGTTGATCCTGGGGGGCGAGCGGAACCCGGATATTTTCCAGTGCCGCCTGGCTCAACAACTCCAGTGGCTGTGGCGGTTCACCAGCCCAGCAGGTGGCCGTGAGGCTCACCCACAGCACGCACCACCAGCGTCGCAGATTCACTGTGCTACTCAGATCAAATGGTTGCGCTTGGCGAATTCGCGCAAGTACACCGCTGACTTTGAGTGCAGCCCCAGTTTTTTTATCAAGCGGGTTTTGTAGGTGCTGACGGTCTTGTGGCTGAGGAACATTTCAGCGGCGATTTTCTTGTTGGGCTTATCCAGAGCCAACTGCACGAGAATGTTCAGTTCTCGGTTGGAGAGCTCGTCGATCAGCTGTTTTTCGCTACGGTGCGACGGGGTCGACGCAAGGCCGTTATCAGGCAGTGCAGCAAAATAGGAGTAGCCCGACATCAGCGCCTGGACAGCCTTGTGCAATTGCAGCAACTGGTTGGTTTTGGCCACGTAACCCATGGCGCCGCCACGCAGACAGCGATCCTGATAGTGCAGCGGATCCTGAGAAGTAAAGATCAGCACCCTGCAGTTGGGGTCGTTGGCCTTCAGCCGCTCCAGCGCTTCCAGTCCACCCACCCCCGGCAACTTGAGATCAAGTATCACCAGTTCCGGTTTGTGCTCACGGCTAAGCTCCAGGGCTTCGCTGGCGCTCGACGCTTCATGAATCACCCTGAACCTTTCGGCTTCGAGCACAAGTTTCACGGCAGCCCGCACCACCGGATGATCGTCGACGATCAGCGCTGACTTCATGACCGCTCCCAGGGCAAAAACAAAACGATGGCGCCACCGGTAGCGGCTGTTCCGCCGGGGTGGCTGCGCAAGAACTGTTACACGGGAAGCCAGTCGTATCTACCTGTCAGATCTGACAGTTGCGCAAAAACGTAATTCGTGCTCAAGCCCGGCGTTGCAAGGCTGGCGCCGGGTTCCAGGCATGAGCTGCACACACCGGGGCAACGTCGACCCGCGCCATCAGGTGCTTGATCGCGGCCGCATTGGGCAAGGCGACGGGGCTGATCTGCAGGTTTTCCTGAGCGAAGCCTGCGGGCGTCAGCGCAGGTGCCGAGGGCTCGTTATAGATCAGGGCGTGGCGCACCTGCGGGTTGTTGAGGAAAAACCCCGGCAGGTCCAGCGATCCGGCCGCCAGCTCGGCGTTGATGAGCACGACGTCGAACGGTTCACAGCCGTAGTCCACCAGGGTCAGCAGCTCAAGCAGACTCTGTACCGGAGCAACCCGGAAGTATTCAAGGCCATTGAACAGGCGCTCGATTTTCATCCGGTGAAAATGCTGCGAATCGGCAATCAGGATACGCAGGGCTTTATTGATCATGCTCGATCTCGTGGAGGTGGACGGGTGCGCCAAGACTACGCAAGCCGCAGGAGCAGTTCTGTAGGACTTTTCCTAAAAAACCGGTCATTCATCCGCACTCATGAGCCATGCCGAATGGCTGCCCGACGTTGTTGCCTTATTCGGTGGTACTCGGACTCCAGAACGCCTGCACCACCAGCGCTGAAGTCGAAATCCGCGCCACCAGCGCATCGAGTTCATCGCCGTCGACCGAAGTCGTCGCCAGCGTCGCTTCGATCTCGATTTCGTCGGCACCGAAGGCGTGTACATCGACGTCGCTGGCCGGGTAATTGCTGCGCTCCAGCTCGGCTTCGAGCAGGGCGAACACGGCTTTCTGCTGTGAGCGCCGGGCGATGACATAGACAATGTTGGTGACTTCGGCCGAGACCACGTCCAGTGGCTGGCGGTTGATGTTGTTGACGATCGGCCGCAGCAAGGTGTTGGCGGCCAGAATGAACAGCGTGCCGAGCAGCGCTTCGGCCAGCAGGTCGGCACCGGCGCAGGCACCGACAGCGGCGGAAGTCCACAGAGTCGCGGCGGTATTGAGGCCACGGACGTTCCCCTCTTCGCGCATGATCACCCCGGCACCGAGAAAGCCGATGCCGGAGACCACGTAGGCGACCACCCGCACCGCGCCTTCAGCACCGCCGAGACGGTTGGCCATGTCGACAAAAATCGCCGCGCCGACCGCCACCAGCACGTTGGTACGCAGGCCGGCGGTGCGTTGCCGGTACTGGCGCTCGAACCCGATCAGGCCACCGAGGATGAACGCTGCGCTGAGGCTGACCAACGTGTCGAGCAAAGAAGTCAGGTTGAGGTTGTTGATGGCTTGCATAGTCTTGTCCTTGAAAACATCCGAATCCCCTGTAGGAGTGAGCCTGCTCGCGATAGCGGTGTGTCAGTCGTTGAAATTTTGACTGACAGATTGCCATCGCGAGCAGGCTCACTCCTACAGAGGGAACAGCGTTGTCCTGTTGTTATTGCCAGCCGAACCGGCGGATGTAGAAGCCTTTCACCGCCTGGGTCAGCGCCATGTATGCCAGCAGGATCATCGGCAGGAACACGAAATACAGCGACGGCAGCGCCTGCAGTTTGAAGTAGTTGGCCAGCGGCCCCATCGGCAGGAAGATCCCGACCGCCATGATGATCCCGGTCATCACCAGCAACGGCATGGCTGCACGGCTTTGCAGGAACGGAATCTTCGGCGTGCGGATCATGTGCACGATCAGCGTCTGGGTCAGCAGCCCCACCACGAACCAGCCGGACTGGAACAGCGTCTGGTGATCCGGGGTGTTGGCATCGAACACATACCACATCAAGGCGAACGTCAGGATGTCAAAGATCGAACTGATCGGGCCGAAGAACAGCATGAAGCGCCCGACATCAGCCGGCTGCCAGCGTTGCGGCTTCTTCAGCATCTCCTTGTCGACGTTGTCGAACGGAATCGCGATCTGCGAAATGTCGTAGAGCAGGTTCTGTACCAGCAGATGCATCGGCAGCATCGGCAGGAACGGAATGAACGCGCTGGCGACCAGCACCGAGAACACGTTGCCGAAGTTCGAGCTGGCAGTCATCTTGATGTACTTGAGCATGTTGGCGAAGGTCCGCCGCCCTTCGAGCACGCCCTCCTCCAGCACCATCAGGCTCTTCTCCAAAAGGATGATGTCGGCGGCTTCCTTGGCGATATCCACCGCACTGTCTACCGAGATCCCGATGTCGGCGGTGCGCAGCGCCGGGGCGTCGTTGATGCCGTCACCCATGAAGCCGACCACATGCCCGTTGCCCTTGAGGATGCGCACGATGCGCTCCTTGTGCGACGGCGTCAGCTTGGCGAACACGTTGGTTTTCTCCACCGCCACCGCCAGCTCGGCGTCGCTCATGCGCTCGACATCGTTGCCCAGCAGCAAGCCCTGTTGTGCCAGACCGACTTCGCGGCAAATCTTCGCGGTCACCAGTTCGTTGTCACCGGTCAGCACTTTGACCGCGACGCCGTGCTCGGCCAGCGCCTTGAGCGCCGGTGCGGTGCTTTCCTTCGGTGGATCGAGGAAGGCCACATAACCGATCAGCGTCAGTTCCTGCTCATCGGCCAGGCTGTAAGTGTCGCGACCTTCCGGCATCGAGCGGGCAGCCACTGCCACCACGCGCAAGCCTTCAGCGTTGAATGCTGCGGTGACCTGACGAATCCGGGTCAGCAATTCATCGCTCAAGGCTTCCTCGACGTCACCGTGCTGCACACGGGTGCACACCGCCAGCACTTCTTCCACCGCACCTTTGCAGATCAGTTGATGTGGCTGGCCACGCCCTTCGACCACCACCGACATGCGCCGGCGATTGAAGTCGAACGGAACCTCATCGACCTTGCGAAATGCCGTGCCGACTTTCAGTTCACGGTGAATTTCCACATGTTCCAGCACCGCCACGTCGAGCAGGTTCTTCAGCCCGGTCTGGTAGTAGCTGTTGAGGTAGGCCATTTCCAGCACGTCATCGGAGTCTTCACCCCAGACGTCGACATTGCGCGCGAGGAAGATCTTGTCCTGGGTCAGGGTGCCGGTCTTGTCGGTGCACAGCACGTCCATGGCGCCGAAGTTCTGGATCGCGTCCAGACGCTTGACGATCACCTTTTTGCGCGACAGGAACACCGCACCTTTGGCCAGAGTCGAGGTGACGATCATCGGCAGCATTTCCGGGGTCAGGCCCACGGCAATCGACAGCGCGAACAGCAGCGCTTCGGTCCAGTCGCCCTTGGTGAAACCGTTGATGAACAGCACCAGCGGCGCCATGACGAACATGAAGCGGATCAGCAGCCAGCTGACTTTGTTCACGCCCAGCTGGAACGAGGTTACCGCGCGGTCAGTCGCGCCGACCCGCTGCGCCAGCGCGCCGAAATAGGTGCTGTTGCCGGTGGTGAGAATCACCGCCACCGCCGTACCGGACACCACGTTGGTGCCCATGAACAGAATGTTCTCCAGCTCCAGCGGATTGCGCGTGTCGCGGTCGGCCTGACGGGCGAATTTTTCCACCGGCATCGATTCACCGGTCATCGCCGCCTGGCTGACGAACAGGTCCTTGGCGCTGAGCACTCGGCAGTCGGCAGGAATCATGTCGCCGGCGGACAGCACGATCAGGTCGCCCGGCACCAGCTGCTTGATCGGCAGTTCGACGCGCGGCTCGTCGCGGCGCATCACCGTGGCGGTGTTGCTGACCATTGCCTTGAGCGCGTCGGCGGCCTGATTGGATTTGCTTTCCTGCCAGAAGCGCAGCAGCGTCGACAGCACCACCATGGAGAAAATCACCGTGGCGGCTTTCAGGTCTTCGGTCAGCCACGAGATCACCGCCAACAGGGTCAGCAGCAGGTTGAACGGGTTTTTGTAGCAGTGCCACAGATGGGTCCACCATGGCAGCGGCTGCTCGTGCTCGACTTCGTTGAGGCCGTACTGCGCACGCAGGGCGTCGACTTCAAAATCGGTCAGGCCGTCGGTGTGAGTGCCCAGCGACGACAGCAGTTCACCGCTGTCGCGATGGGCCGCATCGACCAGGGTGTTGGCCAGGGTTGGCGGCACTTCACGGCTGACCGTGGTGTCGGTGATCGATTCCAGCAGCGCCAGACGGCGGAAGTGCCGGGCGATGTGGCGTGTACGCAGGAAGCCTGCGAAAAATTCCTTGAGCGTAAGTTTCATGGCTGTTGCCCCTATGGTCAGCCGGGAAACCGTCGAGCAGGTACGACCGCGCCTCGTGCGCCGGAAAATCCGGCACGGCAAGGCTTGGCGCGCCGATCACAAAGGACAGGCGTGTCGATAGGTTTGCGATCGCGACCACACGGTCGAAACCACACACTTTCAGTGTCGATGAGAAGGACGTCGGGACATGGTCTCAACTGACCATGATCGGGATGCCGCTGCTCGCTTTACGGCGAGACAACGGCAGAGAAAGGCTGCGCGTTATCTTGCCGAGAATCTGCCGGTTACCGAGACCGGCCGACAACTGTCACTCGAACAAGTACCCACTGTGGGTCTCCGCTATTGATGAAAACGCGCGAAGCTTACGCCTCGATGATTTGAGAGTAAACCCGCAAAAGGAAGTGTGCCGGGGAATGTGGCGGGTGTTCAGGAAGGGTTCAGGATTCAGATTTCAGGGTGTTTTTGACGGCCCCTTCGCGAGCAGGCTCGCTCCCACAGGGGGATCTTCATTGAACACAGATTTTGTGGTCAACAGAGAGCCAATGTGGGAGCGGGCTTGCTCGCGAAAGCGGTATGTGAGGCGCTACAAAATCAGCTTGCCGTCGCCAACAACAGATCCGCCACCGAACGATGCCCACGGTTCTTGCCATGCTCATACAGCGAGCCGGCAATCTCGTCGGCACGCACCGGCAACACCGACAGCAACGTATCACTCAGTCCATGGCTGGCCTGGCAGAAGCCCTGCATGTACAGACCGGCCTTGCAGCGTTCGTCGGTGATCAGTTTGTAGTTGCGATCGACCTCGAAATCACCGAGGTATTCTTCCAGCGGTGCCAGCAGTTTGCGGTGCATCTGCCGCTCGTAACCGGTGGCCAGGACCACGGCGTCATAGAGGCGCACGGTGACTTCGCCGGTGGCGTTGTTGCGCACCGCCAGTTCGATGCCGCGTTCGGTGGCGGTGGCGCTCTCGACGGTGGTCAGGGTACGGAACGCATGACGGGCAATGCCCGAGACTTTCTGCCGATAGAAGATGCCGTAGATGCGCTCGATCAGGTCGATGTCGACCACCGAGTAGTTGGTGTTGTGGTACTCGTTGACCAGCCGTTCACGCTCGGCGCTGTTTTGCTGGAACACCAGATCGGTGAACTCCGGCGAGAACACTTCGTTGACGAACGGGCTGTCATCCGCAGGCTTGAGGGCCGAACCGCGCAGGATCATGTCGACCTGCACCGACGGGAACGAATCGTTCAGATCGATAAAGGCTTCCGCCGCGCTCTGCCCGCCGCCGATGATCGCGATGCTCATCGGTTGGTTGTTCACACACGGCTGCTTGGCCATCTGCGACAGATACTGCGAGTGGTGGAACACGCGGCTGTCGCCCTTCAGCGCCTTGAACGCTTCAGGAATCCGCGGCGTGCCGCCGGCACTGACCACCACCGAACGCGCAGTGCGCACGAACTGCTGGCCTTCGCTGTCGCGGGAGATCACGCGCAGCGCTTCAACCTGATGGTTGTGCAGCACCGGTTCGATGGTCAGCACTTCTTCGCCATAGCGGCTCTGCTCAGTGAACTGCCCGGCGACCCAGCGCAAGTAGTCGTTGTACTCCATGCGGCACGGGTAGAAGGTGCCGAGGTTGATGAAGTCGACCAGGCGGCCGTGAGCCTTCAGGTAGTTGACGAACGAGTACGGGCTGGTCGGGTTGCGCAGGGTCACCAGATCCTTGAGGAAGGAAATCTGCAATTCGCTTTGGGTCGACAGGGTGTTGCCGTGCCAGCTGTAGTTGGCCTGCTTGTCGAGGAACAGCACATCCAGCTCGCCGTGGGTCGGGCCGCGCTCTTGCAGAGCGATGGCCAGCGCCAGGTTCGAAGGGCCGAAACCGACGCCGATCAGGTCGTGAACGATGGGCGATGCAATTGCCTGAGTCATTTCCAGTGTCCTCTGGATGAACCCCTCAACAAGGGGAAAGGAGAGCCTAAGTGACCCGACTGGCCTTGGCAGGACAGCAGGTCGTCTGTTGAGTAGGAACGAGGACAGTGAAATAAAATTTAGCGATGGCGGCTCAATGGGCATCCCATTGCTTGATGCGCAGGCGGCAATGCTTCATCGCGTTGACGATGTGTTTTTCCACCAGTGCCTTGGAAATCCCCAGCTGTTCGGCGATCTGCGGGTGCGACAGGCCTTCGATCTTGCGCAGCAGAAAACTGTCGCGACACAGCGGCGACAATTCCGCCAGTGCGCGCTGGAGCATCTCCAGACGCTGGCCGTGATCGAGGGTGCCGTGGGGCGACGGGGTGAAATAGCGCTCCTCGTTGTCGAGCACTTCCAGCGGTTCGACCTGACGCAAGGCGTTGCGCCGATGATCGTCGATCACCAGATTCAGCGCCGTGCGATAAAGAAACGCCCGCGGCTGCTCGATGGGCGTGTCGCTGGAGCGTTCCAGAACCCGCACATAAGCGTCATGCACCACATCTTCGGCGACCTGACGGTTGCCGAGCTTGGCGTTCAGGAAACACACCAGCTCGCGATAGTAGTTTTCCAACATGACTCCCGGCCGCTTCGATGCGGATTCGATCCTTGAGCACACTGATCGACGGCCCCGCAAACACGGGGTAGCAAGATAGTGGCAACTTGAGGTGCGTAATTTATAGTAATTCTCATATAGATTTAAAGTGGCGTTTGTCGTTGCCCGCTAAATAGTGCCGTTCCATACCTGTAACATCCTGTGTCTTCGCTTAAATTCCCCCGCGTATTCATCGTTTACAGGACAGCTCCCCGTGTCTGTCGCGCCCTGCGACAGCGTTCTGCGGCTGCGCGCTGTGGCGTGCAGCCGGACGACGGGCCGAATTCCACTGGCCGGAACCCTGCATGAAACGTCCCCGCCCCGCTCGACGCGCCCTGCTCGCAGTCCTATGTCTGATTCCCGTTGTTGCCTACGCCGCGTGGCAAATCATGCCGCCGGGCCGCGACCGCTTCGCCACGGTGCAAGTCAGCCGTGGCGACATCGAAAGCAGCGTCACCGCACTGGGCACCCTGCAACCGCGCCGATATGTCGATGTCGGTGCGCAGGCCTCCGGGCAGATCCAGAAAATTCATGTCGAAGTCGGTGACGTGGTCAAGGAAGGTCAACTGCTGGTGGAGATTGATCCGTCCACGCAGAAGGCCAAACTCGACGCCGGGCGCTTCTCGATCGAAAACCTCAAGGCGCAATTGCAGGAGCAGCGCGCCCAGCATGAACTGGCGCGGCAGAAATATCAGCGCCAGCAGAATCTCGTGGCCGGCGGCGCCACCCGTGAAGAAGACGTGCAAACCGCCCGCGCCGAACTGAAAGCCACTCAGGCGCGCATCGACATGTTCCAGGCGCAGATCCGCCAGGCTGAGGCGAGCCTGCGCAGCGATCAGGCCGAACTCGGCTACACGCGGATCTACGCGCCGATGGCCGGCACCGTGGTTGCCCTCGACGCCCGCGAAGGCCAGACCCTCAACGCGCAACAGCAGACGCCGCTGATCCTGCGCATCGCCAAGCTGTCACCGATGACCGTGTGGGCCGAGGTTTCCGAGGCTGACATCGGTCACGTCAAACCGGGCATGACCGCCTACTTCACCACCCTCAGCGGCGGCCAGCGGCGCTGGAGCAGCACCGTGCGGCAGATTCTGCCGGTGCCGCCCAAGCCGCTGGACCAGACCAGCCAAGGCGGCGGCAGCCCAGCCAGCAGCAGTAAAAGCGGCAGCGCCCGCGTTGTGCTGTACACGGTTTTGCTCGACGTCGATAACGCCGACAACGCCTTGATGGCCGAGATGACCACCCAGGTGTTTTTCGTCGCCAATCAGGCCAAAGGCGTGCTCACCGCGCCGGTCGCCGCGTTGCAGGGCAGCACCACGGCCAACCTGCAAACCGCGCAGGTGGTGGCGGCCAACGGCGACATCCAGCAACGCGAGGTACGCACCGGCATCAGCGACCGGCTCAAGGTGCAGATCGTCGACGGCCTCAACGAAGGCGATCACCTGTTGATCGGCCCGGTCGACGGCAGCGGAGGCTGAATGCAAACGCCTCTGATCGATCTGCAGGACATTCGCAAATCCTACGGCGGCGGTGACGCGCCTGAAGTTCACGTGTTACGCGGCATCGACCTGTCGATTCACGCTGGTGAATTCGTGGCGATTGTCGGCGCATCCGGCTCCGGCAAATCGACCCTGATGAATATCCTCGGCTGCCTCGACCGCCCAACCTCCGGCGAGTACCGCTTTGCCGGGGAAAACGTCGCCGGCCTCGACAGCGACGAGCTGGCCTGGCTGCGCCGCGAAGCCTTTGGATTTGTGTTCCAGGGTTATCACCTGATTCCGTCCGGCTCGGCCCAGGAAAACGTCGAGATGCCGGCGATCTATGCCGGCACCCCGGCCGGCGAGCGTCACGCCCGCGCCGCTGCCCTGCTCGAACGCCTCGGTCTGGCCTCGCGCACCGGCAATCGTCCGCATCAGTTGTCCGGTGGCCAGCAGCAACGAGTGTCGATTGCCCGGGCGTTGATGAACGGCGGCCACATCATCCTCGCCGACGAACCCACCGGCGCCCTCGACAGCCACAGCGGCAAAGAAGTGATGACGCTGCTCGATGAGCTGGCGAGCCAGGGCCACGTGGTGATCCTCATCACCCACGACCGCGAAGTCGCGGCCCGGGCCAAACGAATCATCGAAATCCGCGACGGCCTGATCATCAGCGACAGCGCCCGCGACAATCCCCACGCCCAGACCAGCGCCAACCCCGGCGCCCTGCAAGCGGTGGATCTGCGCCAGCGTCTGGCCGACGGCGCCGAAGCCACCGGCGCCTGGAAAGGCGAACTGGTCGATGCCCTGCACGCGGCGTGGCGGGTGATGTGGATCAACCGCTTTCGCACCGCGCTGACCCTGCTCGGGATCATCATCGGCGTGGCATCGGTGGTGGTGATGCTGGCGGTTGGTGAAGGCAGCAAACGCCAGGTGATGGCGCAGATGGGCGCCTTCGGTTCGAACATTATTTACCTCAGCGGCTCGGCGCCCAACCCGCGCACGCCGCCGGGGATCATCACCCTCGACGATGTGCACGCGCTGGCCAGCCTGCCGCAAGTGCAGCGGATCATGCCGGTCAACGGCGCCGAGGCCGGCGTACGTTACGGCAATGCCGACCACCTGAGTTACGTCGGCGGCAACGACACCAACTTCCCGGCGATCTTCAACTGGCCGGTGGTGCAAGGCAATTACTTCACCGAGGCCGATGAGCAGAACGCTGCAGCCGTCGCGGTGATCGGCCACAAAGTCCGCAGCAAACTGCTCAAGGATGTGCCGAACCCGATCGGCCAATTCATCCTGATCGAGAATGTGCCGTTCCAGGTGGTCGGCGTGCTCGCCGAAAAGGGCGCCAGCTCCGGCGACTCCGACAGTGATAACCGCATCGCCATCCCCTATTCGGCGGCCAGCGTCCGGCTGTTCGGCACGCGCAATCCGGAATACGTGGCCATTGCCGCCGCCGACGCGCGCAAGGTCAAGGACACCGAGCAGGCCATCGAGCAACTGATGCTGCGCCTGCACAACGGCAAGAAGGATTTCGAACTGACCAACAACGCCGCGATGATTCAGGCCGAGGCGCGTACCCAGAACACCCTGTCGCTGATGCTCGGTTCGATTGCCGCAATTTCGCTGCTGGTCGGCGGCATCGGCGTGATGAACATCATGCTCATGACCGTGCGCGAACGAACCCGCGAGATTGGCATTCGCATGGCCACCGGCGCCCGTCAGCGCGACATCCTCCGACAGTTCCTCACCGAAGCGGTGATGCTCTCGGTGGTCGGCGGCATTGCCGGGATCGCCCTGGCCTTGATCGTCGGCGGCGTGCTGATTCTCAGCGAAGTGGCCGTGGCCTTTTCCTTGATGGCGGTACTCGGCGCGTTCGGCTGCGCCCTGGTCACCGGTGTTGTCTTCGGCTTCATGCCTGCCCGCAAAGCTGCCCGGCTCGACCCGGTCACGGCCCTTACCAGTGAATGATCGATCTATGAAACCGCGCCTCAGCCTGTTGACCGTGTGCCTGCTCCTCAGTGCCTGCGGCAGTCCCGTTCAACGCCCGGACAGTGGCGTGCAAACGCCAACTGCCTGGCAGTCGCCCCATGGCGCCAGCGTTGCCCGCAACAACCCGCAGTGGTGGACGCAATTTGGCAGCCCGGAACTGGATCGTCTGATCGAACAGGCTCGCGTCGGCAGTTTCGACCTCGCGGCCGCCGTCGCTCGAGTGCGTCAGGCGCAGGCGGGCACCGTCATCGCTGGCGGCTCACAGTTGCCGGAGGTCAAGGCCGGTCTGAATGCCAATCGGCAGAAACTGCTGCGCGGCAATGGCTACAGCCAACTCGATGCCAACAGCAGCAACAAGGCGGTGGACTATTTCGATACCAACCTGAGCGCCACCTACGAAATCGATTTCTGGGGCGGCAAACGCGCGTCGCGCGACAGTGCGCAGTTCGCTCTGCAGGCCAGCGAATTCGACCGGGCGACGGTCGAGCTGACATTGCTCAGCGGCGTTGCCAGCACGTATGCGCAAACCTTGTCGCTACGCGAGCAGAGCCGCATCGCCGAACTCAATCTGGCCAACGCGCAAAGCGTGCTGAAACTGGTGCAGACGCGGTTTGATTCAGGCTCAGCCACCGCGCTGGAACTGGCGCAACAGAAGAGCCTGGTCGCCGCCCAGCAATGGCAATTGCCGCGCGTGCAACAGCAAGCCCAGGACGCGCTGATCAGCCTCGCCGCCCTCCTCGGCCGACCGGTGCAGCAACTGTCGGCGACAGAGTCCTTCGAGCACCTGCAATGGCCAGACATCGCCGCCGGCGTGCCCAGCGAGTTGCTCACGCATCGTCCGGACATCGCACGCGCCGAAGCCCAACTGGCCGCCGCCGAAGCTGACGTCAAAGTCGCTCGCGCGGCCATGTTGCCGGCACTGACCCTGACCGCCCAACTCGGCTCGGGCGCCAATCAGTTCGACGATTTGATCCGCAGCCCTTTCTACAACCTGACCGCCGGACTGGTCGCACCGATTTTCAATAACGGTCGCCTCGGCGCTGAACGCGACAAGGCCTCTGCGCGCCAGCAAGAGCTGCTGGAAACTTACCGTGGGGCGATCATCAACGGTTTCGCCGATGTGGAAAAAGCGCTCAATAGCATTCGCCGCCTGGATGAGCAGCGGTTGTGGCAGAACGAAGAACTGAATCAGGCGCAGACCGCATTCGACATCGCGCAGAGCCGTTACCAGGCTGGCGCTGAAGACTTGCTGACCGTGTTGGAAACCCAGCGCACGCTGTACGCGGCCCAGGATCAACATGCACAACTACGGCTGTCACGAGTGCAGGCGAGCATTGCGTTGTACAAGGCGTTGGGTGGGGGTTGGCAGGCCCGGTAATTGCAGCGTTTGACAGATTGCTTTCGCGAGCAAGCCCGCTCCCACATTTGAACGCGTTCCATCAGTAAGAATGCGTTCTCATGCAGGGGTCAGCCCGGACATTATTGTCTGACACATAACCCTGTGGGAGCGGGCTTGCTCGCGAAGAACGATAACGCAGCCCTCAAGTCGGGCTGGTTTTAGGCTTCAGATTGCGCGCATACCATGGCCGTTGCGGCACGCGGCGGAACAGGCCGGCGAGTTTTTCCTCGTCGGTGATGAAGGTGATGCGCAGCGCCAGCTTCATGGTTTCCGGATCCATCTCCACCGACTTGCCCATCTGCAATCCCGGCGTGGTGCTGCAGCCATGGGTGATCGGCCCGAGCCACGGGTCGTCGACTTCCACCCAGCGCCCCGGGGCAAACCATGGCACGCCATTGACCTGCAGCCGCGTGACTTCACCCGGATGGAAACGCTCATGGGCGCGGAACCAGTCCTCGATGCGATCATCGATCCAGCCATGGAAATGCCAGAACGTCGGGTTGACGTGGGAAGAAAACGGATCGCCGAGGAAATCGTTTTCGGCGTTGTACCAACGCGCCGCGAAGTCCGCCGGATCGCGGGCAAACGGCACCGGCTGACCGTTGGACGGATCGCGTGGCACGGAGGCCCAGCGCATGTGCAGCCAGTCATGCAGGCCCAACTCGACTTCGGAGCCGAACTGGCCGAGGGTAAGCCGGGCCAGATACGCCGGATCGCGATACTGCGACTCCCAGACCTGGAAGTTGCTTTCGTAAGTCTCGGCAGTCTTGATGTCGCTGACCCACTGGCTGAATTCGTCATCGCCCGCCGCCGTCCAGGTCGGCGGCAAGGCCGTGCCGTCGTGATTGTCGAAATAGCGGGCGAAGCCGACGCGGTCGCGGATCAGCTCCGGCTGCGGCAGCGGGAAAAACGCCCAGGATGGCAATTCCTGCATCGAGCGCGCCGTCCCGAGCATGTGCCGGTGCATGAAGAAAAAGTCCACGCCCGAGCCATTGCGATCCTTGCGCGGACCACGGGCATCGCGCTCCTTGTCGCGCGGGCCGGGCTGCCAGCCGATGCCGCGCAAGGCCTCGCGTTTGTCCTCGGGCAGTTTGTGCCACTTGTCCCGAGTCGCATGCCACAACTGGTGAAACAGGCGATGCTCGGGGGAGATCAACCACGCCAGCAACGTCGGGTTGAGCGGCGTGCGCTCGCGCGCTTCGGGAAACAGCCGCTTGACGGCGACGAAGCGATTGTCCTGCGCCGGCAAGGCCAGTGAGCGGTCCAGGCGCAAAGCCTTGCCGCTGAGCGTACCACTACCGGCATTACCGAAGTCGGCCCAGACCTCATCGAGGATCATCTCCAGCTCATAACTGATCTGGCCATCGGCGCCGATCAGGCGCCAGCTCAGTTTCGCCGCATCGGCTTTCGCGAGGTCGCCCAGAATTCGATAACGCGGGGTTTCAGCGGAACGCAGGCGCTCTGGCGTGTCGAGAAAACCGCACACACCGCGCCCCTTCTGGCCGATGTCGAGAAACACTTGCAGGCCCTTGAGCGGCAAGCCTTCGAGGCCGGCATCGGCACCTTCGAAACGGATATCCCACACCCCGCGCAACGCATTCGCCAGGCGCTGCCCGGCCATGTCCGCGACATCGAAAGACGCTTCGCCCGGGGTGATCGTCGGGTCCGGCTTCGTCCATTCACGATGCCCGAAATACGCCGCAGGCACGGCAGCGCCGGTCAGCGCCAGACCCGCCATGAACCATCGTCGAGAAATCTTCATTGCCCTACCTGTGTCAGCCATGAAGCAGGCTTTATCCAAGCTAGAACGTTTGTTGCCCCGGCAAATTTAACGCGCCCGGCGATGATGACCCGTGGCGAGGGGATTCATCCCCGATGAGTTGCGAATCAACTCCCATCCGACGCTGGCGGCGACACCAGAAGGGACAGCGCTGGCAGGCTTTGCGAGCGCTTCGCACTCGATCGGGGATAAATCCCCTCGCCACAGCACCAGGCTTAAATTTTGTTGCCAACCACTCGTTCTTCCCAGATAGCGAAGGCCTCCGCGCCTGCAACTCGATGGCGAACCTGACTGAGATGGCAATGACAAAACCACGTTCGAAAAAGGCTCTATTCATCGGCCTGCCGTTGGCCCTGGCGATCAGCGCCGGCGCAGGCTTTGCCGTGTGGCATCACTGGTTCAAGGACGACCTCGGCTACCCGGCCAAAGTCATGAAGCAGGCCGATGAGCTGCACGAACGCATGCTCTCTTTCGACAGCCATGTCAGCCTGACGCAAAATTTCGGCACCGACGGCCACGAAGCCGACAAGGACGGCGACGGCCAGTTCGACCTCGCCAAGGCCAACCGCGGGCGCCTGTCCGGCGCCGCCCTGACCATCTTCGGCTGGCCGGAAATGTGGAACGGCCCGAACGCCCCGCACAAGCCAACACCCGGCTTCGTCGACGAGGCGCGCAACCAGCAGGAAATCCGCTTCAAGATCATCTCCGGGATGGTTCGCGACTACCCCAATCAGGTCGCCATCGCCTACACCCCGGACGATTTCCGGCGTTTGCACGGCGAAGGCAAATTCGCGATTTTCATCAGCATGCTCAACGCCTACCCGCTGGGCCACGACCTCAACCTGCTGGACCTGTGGACGGCGCGCGGCATGCGCATGTTCGGTTTCAGCTACATCGGCAACAACGACTGGGCGGATTCGTCGCGGCCGCTGCCATTCCTCAATGATTCGCCGGACGCCCTCGACGGTCTCTCGGATCTGGGCAAGCAAGCGGTCAAGCGCCTCAACGATCTGGGTGTGATCATCGACGTCTCGCAAATGTCGACCAAGGCCCTCGAGCAAGTCGCGCAACTGAGCCGCACGCCGCTGGTGGCCTCGCACTCGGCACCGCGTGCGATGGTCGACATCCCGCGCAACCTCAGCGACAAGGAAATGCAGCTGATCAAAAACAGCGGCGGCGTGGTGCAGATTGTCGCGTTCTCGCAGTACCTGCGTCCGCTCACCCAGCACACCCAGGACAAGCTCAACGAGATGCGCAAGGACTTCGACCTGCCGCCGCTGCCGAACCTGGCGATGGCGTTGATGCCGGGCGACCCGATCATTGCCGCGTGGTCCGAGCAGAAGTTTGGCCAGTACGCCAGCCGCCTGTACGGCATCCTCGAAGAAGAGCCGAAAGCCAGCCTCAAGGATCTGGGCGATGCCATCGATTACGCGGTGCGCAAGATCGGCATCGACCATGTCGGCATCAGCTCCGACTTCAACGAAGGGGGTGGCGTCAAAGGCTTTGAGAACGTCGGCGACATCCGTAACGTCACCGCCGAGCTGATCTCACGTGGCTACTCCGAAGCGGACATCGCCAAGCTCTGGGGCGGCAACTTCCTGCGGGTCTGGGATCAGGTCGAGAAAGCCGCGAAACCGGCACTGGCCGCTGCGCCGGGAACTGCCAAGCCATGAGCAATCGTCGTGAGTTCTTGAAGCAGGCGGGGATTCTCGCGGCGGCGCTGCCACTGGGCGCGAGCCTGCCGAATGTCGCCGGTGCCGCGAACGCCGCGCCCGCGACCGGCAACAAGTGGACGCGGTTGCAGCAGCTGTTCGATCAGGATCCAGCGTATCTGCACTTCTCCAACTTTCTGATCACCTCGCACCCGAAACCGGTGCGCGAGGCGATTGAACGACACCGCGCCGCCCTCGACAAAAATCCCGGCCTGGCCATGGATTGGGATCTCGGCGTGATCGAACAGCGCGAGGAGAACGTGCGGGTCTGGGCCGGACGCTACCTGCAAGCCGACGCCAAACAGATCGCCCTGACCGGCAGCACCACCGAAGGTCTGGCGACGATCTACGGCGGCGTGCACGTGCGCCCCGATCAGGAAATCCTCACCACCGAGCACGAGCACTACGCGACCCACACCATCCTCGCCCTGCGTAGCGAACGCGACGGCACCCGGGTGCGCAAAATTCGCCTGTTCAAGGATTCGTACAGCGCCAGCAAGGCAGAAATCCTTGCTGCCATCGACGGCGCCATCCGCCCCGAAACCCGGGTGCTGGGCATGTGCTGGGTGCATTCGGGCAGCGGCATGAAACTGCCCATCGGTGAAATCGGCGCCATCGTCGACCGGCACAACCGTGGTCGCAGCGACGCCGACCGCATCGTTTACGTGGTCGATGGGGTACATGGCTTCGGCGTGGACAACCTGAACTTCGCGCAGATGAACTGCGACTTCTTCATCGCCGGCACCCACAAATGGATGTTCGGCCCACGTGGCACCGGCATCGTCTGCAGCCGCTTCGCCGAAGTCAGATACGTTACCCCGATCATTCCGACGTTCTCCGAAGCCACGGCGTTTTCCACCACCATGACGCCCGGCGGCTACCACTCGTTCGAGCACCGCTGGGCACTGGACGAAGCGTTCAAATTGCATCTTGAGCTGGGCAAGGCCGAGGTCGAGGCGCGTATTCACGCGCTCAACAGCTACCTGAAACAACGCCTGCAGCAACGTCCGCAAATCGAACTGGTGACGCCACTGAGCCCTGATCTGTCCGCCGGTTTCACCTTCTTCCGGGTCAAGGGCAAGGACAGCGCCAAGATCGCCGCGCACCTGATGGCCAACCGCGTGGTGGCCGATGCCGTGCACCGTGACGTCGGCCCGGTGATCCGTACCGCACCGGGGCTGCTCAACGACGAAGAGCAAATCGACCGCTTGCTGGCCGTGCTCGACCAGGCTCTTTGACCCGGACGCTCCTTTTTTCCTTTTAGCGAGACTCGCAATGAACAGTGAACTGCGTCGATTTTCCTTGAAGGCGCTGCCGGCGCTGATGCTCACCGCCCTCGCCGCCGGCCTGCTGCCGGGCGCCGCGCAGGCCGCCACCCCGCCTGCGCCGGGCAAGGTGTTCAAGGACTGCAAGGACTGCCCGGAAATGGTCGTGCTGCCCACCGGCACGTTCACCATGGGCACCCCGGAGGATGAGGTCGGCCGCGAGCCGGATGAAGGACCGCTGCACCCGGTGACGTTTGCCAAACCGCTGGCGATCAGCCGTTTCCAGATTCTGCGCGGCGAGTGGGACGCCTACCTCAAGGACAGCGGCTACAAAATGCCCGACGGCGACACTCGTCCCGGTCGCGCCTGCAAGGCGGGGATCCCGGATTATCAGGGCAGCGACCCGCGCAAGCAGTACACCGACAAGCACCCGGCGGTGTGCATGGATTTCCCGGAGGTCGAAGCGTACGTGGCCTGGCTGTCGAAGAAGACCGGCCAGCAATACCGGCTGGTCAGCGAGTCACTGCGTGAATACGCCGCCCGCGCCGGCAGCACCGGGCCGTTCCCTTTCCCGTTTGACGAAGGCAAGGAATACAGCATCGCCAAACACGCCAACACCTACGGCGCCGCCGATGGCTACAACTTCACCGCGCCGGCCGGCAGCTTCCCGGCCAATGCCTTCGGCGTCTACGACATGCACGGCAATATTTATGAGTGGACCGCCGATTGCTACAACGAGAACTACGTCGGCGCGCCAAGCGATGGCAGTGCCTGGTTAAGCGGCAAGTGCGACGTGCGGCGCATCCGTGGCAACGACTGGGGCGAGGCACCGGTGTTCTCGCGCTCGGGCAACCGCAACGCCACCTACACCGACACCCGCGGCGACTGGATCGGCTTCCGGGTCGCCCGCGATCTGTAACGCCATCGCCCGGCTAAATTAGCCGTCCAGCCAGTCGTTCTAAAAGTGGGCGCGATCCTCCATGGCGCGCCCACCGCCCTCTACGTCATCCAGGCGAACCCACGCGCAGTGCCGGTGTTCGCCGCTCCTTCAAGCAGGGAACCTCCATGAGCAAACCAACACGCGGGGTGATCAATGAATTGTTCGCCCTGCTCAAACCCTTTCGACTGATCGTCAGCGTGTCGATCCTGCTCGGCATGGTCGGTGGCCTGAGCGTCACCGCACTGCTGGCGACCATCAACAACGTGCTGCACGCCGAGGGCGCACTGACCAGCACGATGGTCGCGGTGTTCGCCGGCCTGTGCCTGCTGGCGCTGACCAGCTCGATCTTTTCCGACATCGGCACCAATTTCGTCGGCCAGCACATCATCGCCAAATTGCGCAAAGAGCTGGGCGAGAAAGTCCTTTCGGCGCCGATCGAGCAGATCGAGCGCTATCGCAGCCATCGGCTGATTCCGGTGCTGACCCACGACGTCGACACCATCAGCGACTTCGCTTTCGCCTTTGCGCCGCTGGCGATTTCCCTGACTGTTACCCTCGGTTGCATGGGCTACCTGGCGATGTTGTCGTGGCCGATGTTCCTGATGATGGCGGTGGCGATCCTGATCGGCACGGTCATTCAATACATCGCACGCGGGCGCGGCATGCAGGGTTTCCTCAAGGCCCGTGACTACGAAGACGAGTTGCAAAAGCACTATCACGCAGTCGCCGAGGGCGCCAAGGAGCTGCGCATCCACCGCCCGCGCCGGCATCGCATGTTCGTCTCGGGCATCGAAGGCACGGCCGACAAGATCTGCGACACGCAGGTGCGTTCGGTGAACATTTTTGTGGTCGCCAAGACCTTGGGTTCGATGCTGTTCTTCGTGGTGATCGGCCTGGCGCTGGGCCTGCAATCGCTGTGGCCGAGCGCCGACAAAGCGGTGATGAGCGGCTTCGTGCTGGTGCTGCTGTACATGAAAGGGCCGCTGGAACACATCATCGGCACCCTGCCGATCGTCAGTCGCGCGCAAATCGCGTTCCGCCGGATCGCCGATCTGTCCGAACAGTTTTCCTCCCCAGAGCCGCACCTGCTGCTCAGCGATCAGGGCCACCAAAAGACCCCAGTGCACAGCCTGGAACTGACCGATGTCTCGTACAGCTTCCCGACGGTAGAAGGCGCCAAGCCGTTCCGGCTGGGGCCGGTGAACCTGAAAATCGAACAGGGCGACATCATTTTCATCGTCGGCGAAAATGGCTGCGGCAAGACCACGCTGATCAAGTTGCTGCTGGGCCTGTACGCGCCACAGCAAGGCGAAATCCGCCTCAACCAGCAGCTCGTCGATGCCGCCAACCGCGACGATTACCGTCAGTTGTTCACCACGATCTTCGCCGACTATTACCTGTTCGACGACGTGGTTCAGGGCGATACGCATATCCCGGAAGACGCCAACCAATACCTGGAGCGCCTGGAAATTGCGCACAAGGTCAGTGTGCGTGACGGCTCGTTCACCACCACCGACCTGTCCACCGGCCAGCGCAAGCGTCTGGCCCTGATCAACGCCTGGCTGGAAGAGCGTCCGGTGCTGGTGTTCGACGAGTGGGCCGCCGATCAAGACCCGACCTTCCGGCGGATTTTCTATACCGAGCTGCTGCCGGACCTGAAGCGTCTGGGCAAGACCATCATCGTCATTTCCCACGACGATCGTTACTTCGATGTCGCCGACCAACTGGTGCGCATGAGCGCCGGCAAAGTGGTCACTGAGCTGCAACCCGCCTGACTGTGAAAATTTTGTAAAAAATTTGCGTTGAGCTTTCCGGTTTTCGGAAGGCTCAACGTCTTACTAACAGTTAATAGAAATAGTTCTCAGTCAACACTTTGAAGAGTAGAAGAACAATGCCCGCACCGCACGGACTCCACCCGCTCGCCAAGGCCCTGCTGATCCGCCGCTCCTTCCGTTGCACCTTGCCCGCGTTCTGCGCCATGGCCCTGACTGTGCCGATGATCGGCCAGGCCCAGGCCGCCGCCGTGGCGATCAATATTCCTGCACAGTCGCTGGGGAGCGCGTTGCAGGAATTCGGTCGCCAGACCAACCTCCAAGTGCTGTACAGCCCGGATGAAGTCAGTGGCCTGCGCAGCAGCGCCGTCAGTGGCAACCTGGAACCGACCGCCGCCATCGCGCAACTGCTGCAAGGCACCAACATCGCCTACAGCGTCGAAGGCAACAACGTCGCCTTGCGTTCGCGCAGCACCGGCGGTGCCAGCCTCGATCTGGCCCCGACCAGCATTTCCGCCACCGCCGAATCGGCCTGGGGCCCGGTAGACGGGATCGTCGCCAAGCGCAGCGCCACCGGATCGAAGACCGATTCGTCGCTCAAGGAAATCCCGCAGACCATCAACGTCGTCACTCAAGACGAAATCAAGATGCGCGGCTCGAAGACCGTCACCGAAGCCCTGCAATACACCCCCGGCATGACCGGCGGCGGTTTCTCGGACCGGGTGAAGATCTTCGACGAACCGACGTCCCGTGGCTTCTCCCCTACTCCGCTGTACCTCGACGGCCTGCACATGCCTTACGGCGGCGGCAGCACCGGCGGTTCGCTGCAGATCGACCCGTACACCCTGGAGCGCGTCGAAGTGCTCAAAGGCCCGGCCTCGGTGCTGTACGGCCAGAACCAGCCGGGCGGTATCGTCAACATGGTCAGCAAGCGCCCGACCGCGACCCCGCTGCACGAAGTGAAGCTCGGTGGCGGCAGCTATGACCGCAAGTACGGTGCCTTCGACCTCGGCGGCCCGATCGATGATCAGGGCGAATTCCTCTACCGCCTGACCGGTGTGGTCAACGACAGCGGCTCGGCCATCGACTACGCCAGCCAGAACCGCATGTTGCTGGCGCCAAGCCTGACCTGGCTGCCCAACGACCAGACCACCATCACCGTGTTCGGTCAGTACCAGAAAGACCACGATGTACCGGAAGCCCAAGGCCTGCCGGCCAACGGCACGGTGCATCGCAGCCAGGCCGGGCGCATCAGCCGCAGCCTGTTCCTCGGCGAGCCGGACGTGAACAAGTACCACCGCGAGCAGTTCGTCGTCGGTTACGAGATCGCCCATGAACTCAACGACGTCTGGACCCTGAAGCAGAACGCGCGTTACGCCGACATCAACGACCAGTACGTGGCGCCGCTGCACGGTTATGCGTTCCCGACCAACCCGGTCACCGGCCTCAACGACGGCAGCTACCAGAGCCGTTATGCGGTGGACTGGTCGCAGCACAACAAGGTCTACGGCATCGATAACATCGCCCAGGCCAAGTTCCACACCGCCGACGTCGAGCACACCGTGCTGCTGGGCGTGGATTACTACCACTACAATTCGAAATTCCTCGGCCTGTACGACCGCACCGCTCCAGGTCTGGACCTGTACAACCCGGTGTATGGCAGCCAGATCAATTTCCGCCAGCCGTACAAGTGGGACAACACCATCACCCAGACCGGCCTGTACGCTCAGGATCAACTGCGCTGGAACCAGTGGTTCCTGACCCTCGGCGGTCGTTATGACTTCGCCGAAACCGACAACAAGCAACCGCTGAGTGGCGGCCACAGCAACCAGAAGGACGAGAAGTTCACCGGTCGTGCCGGCCTGGGCTACGAGTTCGACAACGGCATCACGCCGTACGTCAGCTACGCCGAATCGTTCCTGCCACAAACCGGTACCGACATGAGCGGCGGCGCCTTCGAACCGACCACCGGCAAGCAGTACGAAGTCGGTGTCAAGTACGAGCCGAAGGCCATCGATGGCTTCATCCAGTTGTCGGCGTATCAGATCGACCAGGACAATATGCTGACCACCGACCTCGCCAACCCGGGCTTCAGCACCCAGAGCGGCTCCGTGCGTTCGCGCGGTATCGAGCTGGAAGGCAAGGTCAACGTCACCCGCAACCTGCGCGTGCTGGCGGCGGTGTCGCGTAACCAGACCAAGTGGGAGAAGGACAACGACGGGCGCGAAGGTCGCACCCTGGCCATGCGTCCACCGCTGACCGCCTCCGCGTGGGTCAACTATGACTTCGACATCTCCACCGCCCTCGCCGGTTTCGGCATGGGCCTGGGCGCCCGTTACGTGCGCAGCAGCTACGGTTCGGATTACGAGTCGGACTCGTTCCAGATTCCGTCCTACACCGTGTATGACGCCATGGTCTCTTACGACCTGGAGAAATCGCCGCTGCATGTCAAAGGCGTGAAGCTGCAAGCCAACCTGCAAAACCTCACTGACGAGAAGTACGTTGCCGCGTGCAATGGCACCCTCGACTGCTACTACGGCGAAGGCCGGACCATGACTGCTGACGTGACCTACAACTGGTAATACGTTTAGCGCTCACTGAAACGCCGGCATTTGCTGGCGTTTTTTTTGGAGACTTGGCGGCCTTGGGGCCGACCAGGCTCTTGGGGTTTTGGGTGAATATCCGTTGCTTCGGGTGCTGCCGCTGGCGGTTTCGCTCTTACAGCGAGTCACCTTTTCCAGACGCCGAAAAGGTAACCCAAAAGGCTTTGCCCCGGCGTACGGCACTTCGCTGAGGCTCAGTGTTCCCTCGCTACGGTGTCCATCCGGGGGCATCGCCTCCGGTTTGCTTCGCTGCACCTCCTCTCGATGTATGCGGCTCCGCCGCATGGCGCTGCGCGCCTAACCCCCGGATGGACACCTACGCTCGGCCTGCCGAAGGGGCAAAAGATCAAAAGCCACATCAAGAGCCAAAGCCAAAGCCAAAGCCAAAGCCAAAGCCAAAGCCAAAGCCAAAGCCAAAGCCAAAGCAGATCAAAAGATCGCAGCCTTCGGCAGCTCCTGCGTGGGAATGGGTGTTTTCAGTTGGAGTTTGGTCGACTGGCAGGCCGCCTTCGCGAGCAAGCCCGCTCCCACAGTTGGAATGGGTGTGTTCAGTTGTAAATGGGTCGGCTGTCAGGCCGCCTTCACCAGCAGGCTGGCTCCTACAATTTAGAGAGCGTGCACCCCTTGCGGCGAAGCCGCCCCACTCAACACAATGAGCGTTAGCTCGAGTACCGCTTTTGATCTGAGGGCCCGTCGGCAGGCTGAGTGGAGGGATTTATCCGGGGGTGGGAGCGCAGCGACCGTTTGGCGCAGCCAAACACAGCGAGAGGAGGTGCAGCGAAGCAAACCGTAGGCGCTGCCCCCCGGATGAATCCCGCAGCGAAGGAACCCGAGCCTAGGCGAGGGCCGAACGTCAGGGTAAAGCCTTTTTGGTTACTTTTTCGGCGTCTGGAAAAAGTGACCCGCCGTAAGGGCGGAACCCTAAGTGGCCGTTACCGCAGCAACGGATATTCACCCACTCACCCCCCCCACCCCGTCAAGCCAAATCAAACACCTCCACCAAGCGCCCAGCAATCAACCCCAGCGCCTCTTCAGCCTCATCAACAATCGCCCCCATCCGCATAAAGTCATGGGTCATGCCCGAGTACACCTGCAAATCCACAGCAACCCCCGCCGCCTGCAAATGCCGGGCATAAGCCACGCCCTCATCGTGCAACGGATCACACTCGGCCAACACCATCAGCACCGGCGCGACATCGGCCGGAACTTCGCCGAGCAACGGCGAGAAACGCGGATCGAGACGATCGCTGGCATCACGCTGATAGTGCGCGTAGAACCACTGCAGCGAAGCCTTCTCCAGCAGATAACCTTCGGCGAAACGCTCGATCGAAGGCGTGCTGCGACTGGCATCGGTGACCGGATAAATCAGCACCTGCAAACGCGGCTGCACAGCGGCATCCGTCAGTTGCGCAGCCAGCACCGTGGCCAGGCTGCCACCAACGCTGTCACCAGCAATCGCCAGCCGCGCCGTGTCGATGCCCAGATCAGCAGCACTCGCCACCAGCCAGTCCCAGGCATCGCGGGCGTCGTCGGCCGCTGTCGGGAAGCGATGTTCCGGCGCCAGTCGATACGCCACCGACAGCACCACACAATCCGCCAGCGAAGCCAACGCGCGGCACAGCGAATCATGCGAGTCGAGGCTGCCGACCACATAGCCGCCGCCATGAAAATACAACAGTGCCGGACGACCGGCACCCGCCTGCAACGGATGATTGCTGTAGATCCGTGCGTTCAACAGTGCACCGTCACGCACCGGCAATTGCAGCTCATCGACTACGGCCAGTTCTTCACCGCCGGCGTCCATCAGCAACGATGACTGATCGAATTGTTCACGGGCCTCGGTCGGGCTCAACTCGTGCATGCCGACGCGTTTGCCACTGGCCCGGCCGTTGCCGACCAGTTGCAGAAATGCGGCGATATCAGGATTCAATGACATTCAAATCTCCAAAGCGATCGGGCGCCATCAGCGCCCGATCGGTTTTACTTGGGTTTCACAGCAGGTTTCAGGACATGACTACTGATTCAACGATCTGGCCGAGCATTTCTTCAGCCTCGGACAGGAAAGTTTCATCGCGCGGGATCTGGAAGTGCCCGCAATCCAGCCATTCGCCGCCCATGCCCGGCTGGTCGAGTTGCGCCGCCAGCTCCAGTGCCTCGGCTTCGCGCCCCAAGGTCCACCAGCACGTCGGGTTGACGGTCAGCGGCGCACAGCGCTCAAGCTTGAGCGACAACTGCTTGAGCCGGCGCGCCACGCTGAACACCTGCGCCAGTTCTTCGGCACCCAGCGCCACATAAGTCGACGCCCCGCGCTCGGCGCTCATGGCACGCTGGAACAGCGCGCGCAGGTTGTGCGGCGTTTCCTCACCGTCGATAGACAAGTCCGAAGCGGCGTCCGGCAGCGTCACCTGCAGGAAATCGCGCAGGTCGGCTTGCCAGTCATCGACAGCCCCGGCGTCGACCGCCGCCGACGGCACGAAGCTGTCGACCAGCCCGACAAACTTGACCTGTTGCCCGGCCTGCTCCAGTTGCGCGGCGATCAACATCGCCAGAGTTCCGCCCAGCGACCAGCCCAGCAGGTGATACGGCCCCTGCGGCTGTTTCTGGCGAATCTGCGCCAGGTAATCACTGGCCATTTCCTGCAGCGAGGTGTCGTTGAACGCCGGATCCAGCAGCATCCGCGACTGAATCGCCAACAGCTGGCGTTGACCGCTCAGGCGCCGCGCCAGCGGCTCGTAGTCGAACACCGTGCCAAAACCGGCGTGGAGGCAGAACAGCGGCGCCACGCCCTTGACCTCGGCGTTCATCGCCAGCAACCCGGAGGCTTTTTCCGCCGTGCCCTGAACACTCGCTACCAGTTCGCCGATGCTCGGTTTCTGCATCAGATCGCGCAGTTTCAGGCTCAGGCCCTGAGCCTTGAGCACACGGCTGCGGGCCACCACTTGCAGGCTGAGGATCGAGTCGCCACCCAGTTCGAAGAAGTTGTCGGTGAGCCCGACCCGTTCGATTTTCAGCACGTCCTGCCAGATCTTCGCCAGGGCTTTTTCCAGCTCGGTGCGCGGCTCGACGTAGGCCAGGCGCTGTTCGGCGTCCGGATTCGGCAGGGCCTTGCGGTCGAGTTTGCCGTTCGGCGTCAGCGGCATGCGCTCAAGCACCATCAGGTGTGCCGGCACCATGTAATCCGGCAGGCTGGCCTTGAGTTGCTCGCGCAGACGCTCGCCCAAACCGTCGGCCGGCGTCTCGGCAGCGGCCAGTACGTAGCCGAGCAGTTGCTTGCCGCTGACACCCTCGCGGGCCACTACGGCAGCGTCACGCACGCCCGGCTGCTGCTTGAGGCGCGCTTCGATTTCACCCAGCTCGATGCGGAAACCACGGATTTTCACCTGATGGTCGATCCGCCCGAGATAGTCGACAGTGCCGTCGGCACGCTGGCGCACCAGGTCGCCGGTGCGGTACAGGCGACTGCCGTCGGCACTGAATGGGTTGGCAACGAAACGTTCGGCGGTGCCACCGGCACGCCCCAGATAACCGCGAGCCAACGCGCCACCCAAGTACAACTCACCGGCAATGCCGGCCGGCAGCGGGTTGAGGTCGCTGTCGAGCACATAACCGCTGCGCTCGCCGACCACGCTGCCGATCGGCGCATAGGCCGCTCCGCATTGATCGTCGACCGCGGCCTTCCAGATCAGCGGCGTGACCACCGTTTCAGTCGGGCCATAGCCGTTGATGATGTACTGCGGTTGCAGTGCGCGTTTGGCCAATTCGAAACTTGCCACCGGCACCGCATCCCCGCCGAAGCAGTAGATTCGTACCGGCGGCGGATTGCCGTGCTGCTCAGCGTGTTCAGCCAGTTGTTGCAGATACACCGGCGGGAACGCGGCCACGGTCACGCCATGCTGATGCAGGGCGTCGTAGGTTTGTTCGGCCGTCCACAGGCTGTCGTCGCGAATCAGCAAACGCGCGCCGTGCGTCAGGGTGGTCAGCCAGCGCTCATGCGCGCCGTCGAAGGCGAACGACATGAAGTGCAACTCGCAATCGGCCGCGCTCATTTCGTAACGCTGACCGATCGCCTGGCAGTGCATCGCCAGCGGCCCGTGCGCCACGCCGACACCTTTCGGCTGACCGGTGGAGCCGGAGGTGTAGATCACGTAAGCCAGGTTGCCCGGCTGCACCGCGACCTGCGGCGCCGAATCCGGCTGAGTGCGCAGATCCAGCTGATCGAGTTCCAGCACATGCAGGTTGGCCTGGGTCGGCAGCACCTGACGCAGACTCGAATCGCTGAGCAGCAAGGCGATGCCCGAATCGTGCATCAGATAACTCAAGCGCTCGCGCGGATAGGTCGCGTCCAGCGGCACGTAGGCACCCCCGGCCTTGAGCACCGCCAACAACGCGACGATCATGTTTTCACTGCGTGGCAGGGCCACACCGACCCGCACTTCCGGACCGACACCTTCGGCGATCAGCGCATGCGCCAGACGATTGGCCCGCGCTTCGATCTGACCGTAGCTGAAGGCTTGCTCATTGAAGATCACTGCGGTTTGTTCGGCACGTTGCGCGGCCCACCCGGCAATGCGCTGGTGCACCAGCGTGGTCTGCGCTTGCGCAGCAAAGTCTTGCGCAGGCGAGACTTGCCCGGTTGGCAGACCGATGCGTCCCAGCGCCTGCCCGGCGTCCTGAACCAGCGCGGTGAGCAGGCCTTCCATGTTGCTGCGGATGCCTTCCACGGTCGCCAGATCAAAATGTTCGCGCAGGAACATGTACTCGATCACCAGCCCGTCTTCGAGGGTGACCATCAGGTCCATCGGGAAGTTGGTCAGGCCCGAGTTATTGATCTCGCCAAACTTCAGCGAATCATCGCGCCACTCACGCAGCGCCTGATCGATCGGGTGGTTTTCGAACACGATGATGCTGTCGAACAGCGACTGCCCGGCACGCCCGCCCCAACGCTGGACGTCGGTCAGCGGCGTGTATTCGCGCTCGCGCAGTTCCAGGTTGAAATCCTGCAACTCACGCAACCAGGCGCCCACGGCCTGCTCGGCCGGCACGTCCTTGATCACCGGCAAGGTGTTGATGAACAGGCCGAGGATCGATTCCGAGGCCGGCAGACTCGCCGGACGCCCCGCCACCGTCGCGCCGAACGCTACGCAACGCTGGCCGCTGTAACGGCTGAGCAGCACCAGCCAGGCGCCCTGCACCAAGGTGTTGAGGGTGACCTGCTGCGACTGGGCAAAGGCTTTCAACTGTTCGGTGCGGGCCTCGCCCAGACGGCTGTACAGCGCCTGGTGACCGCGACCACTGCCGGTGCGCGTCACCGCGTCCGCCAGATAGGTCGGCTCGTCGAGCCGGCTCAGGTGCTGACGCCAAAAACCTTCGCTGGCATTCGCGTCCTGCTGCTGCAGCCAGTTGATGTAACCACGGTACGGCACCGCTTCGGCCAGTGGTCGTCCGGAATACTGGCTCAGCACTTCACCGATCAACTGCGAACTGCTCCAGCCGTCGATCAGGATGTGATGGTAAGTCCAGATCAGCTGATAGCTGTGCTCGCCGACTTGCACCAGCGTCAGCCGTTGCAGCGGTGGCTGGTCAAGGTCGAAGCCCTTGGCCCGCTCGGCATCCGCCAGGCCTTGCAAGGCTTCGGCCGAATGATCCTGCTCACGCCAGTCGAGCAGACTGAACGGCAACTGCGGATCGGCGAGCACGAATTGCAGCGGCTCGGCCATGTCCTGCCAAAGGAAACCGGTGCGCAGAATGTCGTGGCGACGGCTGACGGTTTCCCACGCGGCTTGCAGGCGCAGCGGCTCAAGGCCCTGCACCGGAACGCTCAACTGGTTGACGTAGAGGTCCGATTCCGGCGAATTCAGGCCGAGGAACAGCATGCCCTGCTGCATCGGCGACAAGCGATAGAGCCCGTCCAGTTGCCCCGCCGGCAATGGCAGTTGCGCGACTTGCGCCTCGCTCAAGCCGTGCAGCGGCAGGTCGATCAGCGCCGGCTCCGGCGCCACACGCCCTTCGGCAGCCTGCACGCACAGGGCCAGTTGCTGAATGGTCGGTTGCTGGAACAGGTCTTTCGGGCTCAATTCCAGCCCTTGCTGACGGGCGCGACTGACCACCTGAATCGAGATGATCGAATCGCCGCCCAAGGCAAAGAAACTGTCATGGGTGCTGACCTGCTCAAGGCCCAATACCTCTTTCCAGATCTGCACCAGCGCCTGCTCAGTGGCATTCGCCGGTTCGACATGCAACTGCGCGGCGCTGAGTTCCAGTGCCGGCAGGCGCTTGCGATCAATCTTGCCGTTCGGTGTCAGCGGCAGCTGCGCCAGCCACAGGCGGTGGCTCGGCACCATGTAATCCGGCAAGGTCGCGCCCAGCCAGTTACCGAGGGCTTGCTGCAGTGCGGCCTGGTGCTCGGCATTGGCGTCGATGATCGCCGGATCGCTCGGCACCAGATAGGCAATCAGTTGCTGACTGCCCGACACTTCGCTGGCCACGACCACCGCTTCACGCACGGCGGCATGTGCCTGCAGACGCGCTTCGATTTCGCCCAGTTCGATACGCAAGCCGCGAATTTTCACCTGATGGTCGATCCGGCCCATGTACTCCAGCTCGCCCTCCTCGCGCTGACGAATCAGGTCGCCGGTGCGGTACATGCGCTGGCCGCTGCCGACGAAAGGATTCGGCACGAAGCGCTCGGCGGTCATCGCCGCACGCCCCAGATAACCGCGCGTGATGCCGGCGCCGGACAGGTACAGCTCGGCCGAAACACCCTGCGGAACCGCGTGCAAATCGGCATCCAACAGATGGCTGGCGCTGTGCTCGAGCGCGCGCCCGATCCGTGCCTGACCACCGGCACTGCGGCGGGTCCAGGTCGAGTAAGTGGTGTCTTCCGACGGGCCGTACAGGTCGTAGACGTGCTCGACCGTCGACTGCTGATACAGCGCCTCCACCAGCGCTTGTTTCAGCGGCTCACCCGCCAGGTTGATGATGCGCACGCTCGGCGGAATCTGCCCGGCACGCTGCAGCGCGGCAATTGCCGACGGCACGGTGTTGATCAGGCGCACCTGATCGCGGGCCGACAGTTGCGGCAGCTCCAAGGCATTACGGGCGATGATCAGCGAGCCGCCGTTGGCCAACGTGACGAACAGCTCCCACACCGACAGGTCGAAGCACACCGAAGTCGAGGCCAGCACGCCTTGAATGTCCTCGCGGCTGTAGACCTTGGCCGACCAGTCGATCAGCGCCATGACGTTGCGATGGGCAATCGCCACGCCTTTCGGTTTGCCGGTGGAGCCGGAGGTGTAGATCACGTAGGCGAGGTTATCCGGCTGCACCGCAGTCTGTGGTGCAACAGCCGAATAGCCGCTTAGCGAAACCTGATCCATCAGCAGCACTTGCGTATCGCCCGGCACGCTCAGGGTCGCGGCAACCGCCTGTTCGGTCAGCAACACCCGCGCCCGGCTGTCCTCCAGCATGTAGGCAACGCGATCCGCCGGGTAATCCGGGTCCAGCGGCACGTACGCACCGCCAGCCTTGAGCACCGCAAGCAAGGCAATCAGCAACTGCTCGGAACGCGGCATCGCCACGCCCACGCGCACTTCCGGGCCGACACCCAGCTCGACCAGTTTGTGCGCCAGACGGTTGGCCTGGGCATCCAGTTCGGCGTAGGTCAGTTGCTTATGGGCGAAGGTTACCGCCAAGGCATCCGGGATCGCCGCTACCTGACGGGCGATGGCTTGATGGATGCACTGCTCGGTAACGAAATCGCTGTTCACTTGCGGGCTGTGCTCGATCAGGTTCAATTCACTGAGCGAACGTTCCCCCGACTCGCTCATTTGCCCGAGCAAGCGCTGCAGATACCCGGCCAGTTGCACCACGCTGTGCGCGGCAAAGCTTTCGCACTGGTAGCTGAAGTGCATCGACAATTCGTCGCTCAAGTGCACCAGCAGCGTCAGCGGGTAGTTGGTCTGCTCATGATTGTGGATTTCACCGAAGCGCAGCTCTTGTGGTGCGCCCTGCGCCAGCGCCTCGGACACCGGGTAGTTCTCGAACACCAGAATGTTGTCGAACAGCGCCTCACCGTTGCGCTCGGCCCAACGCTGAATGTCGAACAGCGGAGTGTGCTCATGTTCGCGCAAGGCCAGGTTCTGCGCCTGCACACTCTGCAACCATTCGCCAACGCTCGATGGCGACTGCGGGATGGCGATGACCGGCAAGGTGTTGATGAACAGACCGATCTGCTGCTCGACCCCTTTGAGCTCAGCCGGACGCCCCGCTACCGTCGCGCCGAACGCCACACACGGCTGGCCGGTCAGGCGCTGCAACAGCAGCAGCCATGCCGCCTGAATCAGCGTGTTGAGGGTGACTTTCTGCTGGCGCGCAAACTCGCCCAGACGCCGCGTCTGCTCAGCATCGAGTACGCAGAAATGTTCACCGTGGCCGTCGCGCGGTGCATCGCCGCGCTGCGCCTGCAACGCTTGCGCCAGCATGGTCGGCGCTTGCAGGTCAGCCAGTTGCGCGGTCCAGTAACGCTCGCTGGCCTGCACGTCCTGACGCTGCAGCCATTCGATGTAATCGCGATAACGTCCGGCCAGTGGCGGCTGGGCAACCCCGCTGTAGCGCTGCAGGACTTCACCAAGCAATTGCGAGTTGCTCCAGCCGTCCATCAGGATGTGGTGGTTGGTGTAGATCAAGTGGCAGCGCTGCTCGTCCAGCCGCACCACGACCATGCGCAACAGCGGCCCTTGGCTCAGGTCGAAACCTTGCGCCTGTTCGGCTGCGGCCAGCGCATTCAGATCGCTCTGACAATCGTCGCGATCACGCCAGTCGAGGACGCGGAACGGCATGTCCAGTTGCTTGTGCACCACTTGCACTGGACGCGCCAGTTCACCCTGCCAGACAAAGCTGCTGCGCAGAATGTCGTGGTTGTCCACCGCCGCTTGCCAGGCCTGCTGAAAGCGTTGCGGATCGAGGCCTTCGACATCGAGCCGGACCTGGTTGATGTAATCGCCGGTGGCCTGCTCGTAGAGGCTGTGGAACAACATGCCCTGCTGCATCGCCGACAGCGGATACACATCGGCGACCTGGCGCGGCGCCAGCGGAAACTGATCAAGCTGCGTCTGCGTCAGGCCAGCCAACGGGAAGTCCGACGGGGTCAGACCTTCGACGCCCGGGGTCAGGCAATGGCCGATCAATGCCGCGAGTTCTGCGGCGTAATCTGCGGCCAGGGCTTCGATCACCGCGCTGTCGAAGCGCTCACTACTGAACGTCCAGCCCACCCGCAGCTCGCCGCCATACACCTGACCGTTGAGGGTCAACCAGTTGCCCAGCGGCGCCTCCGGGCTCTGATCGAGGCCGGCGTTGCCCGGCGACGGCACGAACAGCGCAGCGTCATCGCCAGCGAAACTGCCGTCGAACTGCCCAAGGTAGTTGAAGGTGATGCGCGGGCTCGGCAAGGCCTGCAGGCTCTGCTGCGCTTGCGCATCACCGAGGTAACGCAAAGCGCCGAAACCGATGCCCTTGTTGGGGATCGAGCGCAGTTGTTCCTTGATCTGCTTGATCGACTCGCCAAGCGTCTCTGCCGGCGTCAGGCGCACCGGGAACAGGCTGGTGAACCAGCCCACCGTGCGGGTCAGATCGACACCGTCGAACAGTTCTTCGCGACCATGGCCTTCGAGCTGGATCAGCGTCGACGCCTGCCCGCTCCAACGGCCGATGACCCGCGCCAGCGCCGTCAGCAACAGATCGTTGACCTGGGTGCGGTACGCCGCCGGGGCCTCTTGCAGCAGTTGGCGGGTCAGCTCGGTGCCGAGCCGGGTTTGTACGGTCTGGGCCAGACGATTGTCCTGACTGGCGTCAACGCGTTTGCACGGCAGATCGGTACTTACATCGCTCAGGCAGGCCTGCCAATAATCCAGTTCGGCCTGCAACGCCGGGCTGTTAGCGTAACGCTGCAAATGCTCGCTCCAGTCCTTGAAGGCGCTGGTCCGGGACGGCAGGCTCAACGGCTGATCATTCAGCAATTGCTGATAAGCGTTCTGCAGGTCTTCCAGCAGAATCCGCCACGACACGCCGTCCACCGCCAGGTGATGAATCACCAACTGCAAACGCTGAGTGCCATCGGCCAGATTTGCCAGCACCGCACGCAGCAACGGCCCGTGTTGCAGATCGAGGCTGCGCTGGGCGCGGTTACCCAAGGCTTCAAGGGCGGCGGCATCCGCGACCTGTTCCTGCCAAAGCAGGTTCTGCGGCAGCGCTTCGACCGCGCGATGCTCGGCCTGCCACACGCCATCGCGCTGGGTGAAGCTCAGGCGCAAGGCATCGTGATGAGCGACCAGTGCGCGCAACACCTGCTCGACCTTTTCAGCGTCCAGCGCCTGACGTGGTTGCAGCAGTACCGACTGGTTCCAGTGATGACGCTGCGGAATCTCGTCGGCGAAGAACTGCTGCTGGATCGGCAGCAGCAACGCCGCACCGCTCGCAGCTTGCTGATCAATCGTCGATTCGTCGCCGCCCCACTGCGCGACCAGCGCCAGACGCTGCACGGTCTGGTGCTGGAACAAGTCTTTGGGATTGAGGCGGATGCCGGCCTGACGGGCGCGACTGACCACCTGAATCGAGATGATCGAGTCACCGCCCAATTCGAAGAAGTTGTCGTGGATGCCGACCTGCGGCAGCTTCAGCACGTCTTGCCAGATCGCGGCCAGCCCCTGCTCCATCGCGCTTTGCGGCGCCTGATAGGTCTGCTGTGACTGGCTGGCGTCGGGTGACGGCAAGGCATTGCGATTGAGTTTGCCGTTGGCGGTCAACGGCAATTGCGCCAGCAGCAACAGGTGCGCCGGGACCATGTGATCCGGCAGACTGGCCTTGAGTTCGGCGCGCACGCTGTCGCGCCACAGCGCCTGTTCGGCCGGGCTTGCGTCGAGCAGCGCGGCGTCGCCTGGCACCAGATACGCGACCAGTTGCTGACCGCTAAGGCCCGGCTGCGCCAGCACCACGGCCTGGCGCACGGCAGCCTGTTCCAGCAGCTGCGCTTCGATCTCGCCGAGTTCGATACGGAAACCGCGAATTTTCACCTGATGGTCGATCCGGCCGATGTATTCGATCACGCCGTCGGCGCGATAGCGCGCCAGGTCACCGGTACGGTACAGACGCCCGCCATCAGCGGCGAACGGGTCGGGAATGAAGCGCAGGCTGGTCAGATCCGCACGGTTCAGGTAACCGCGAGCCAGGCCGGCACGACCGACGTACAGCTCACCGATGCAGCCTTTGGCGACCGGATTCAGATCACCGTCGAGCAAGTACCAGGACAGATCGGGAATCGGTTCGCCGATCGGACTGCTGGCGTCACGCTGCAAGTCGGCCAGCGAAATCGGCCGGTAGGTCACGTGCACGGTGGTTTCGGTGATGCCGTACATGTTGATCAGTTGCGGTGCCTGATCGCCGAAACGCTCGAACCATGGACGCAGGCTTTTGACCTCCAGCGCCTCGCCGCCGAACACCACATAACGCAGCGCCAGTGCTTGCGCCGCATGCTGCGGGGCGCAAGCCACTTGCATCAATTGCTTGAACGCCGATGGCGTCTGGTTGAGCACGGTGACGCCTTCGCGGCAAAGCAAGGCGAAGAAATCTTCCGGCGAGCGGCTGACCTCGTAAGGCACCACCAGCAGTTTGCCGCCGTACAGCAGCGCCCCGAAAATCTCCCACACCGAGAAATCGAACGCGTAGGAATGGAACAGGCTCCAGACATCCGCGGCGCCGAAATCGAACCACGCATCGGTGGCCTCAAACAGGCGCAGCACGTTGCGATGGGCCAGCAACGTGCCCTTCGGCTGCCCGGTAGAACCGGAGGTGTAGATCACGTAAGCCAGGTTGTCCGGGCTCATGCGCACCTGCGGATTACTGTCGCTGTAGCCTTCCAGACCGTCACGTTCCTGATCAAGCATCAGGCTGCGCAACGAATCCGGCACCGGCAAACGCCCAATCAGATGACTCTGGGTCAGCAGCAAGGCGATGCCGCTGTCGCCGATCATGTAGCTCAGGCGTTCTTCCGGGTACGTCGGGTCCAGCGGCACATAGGCGCCGCCGGCCTTGAGAATCGCCAGTAGGCCGACCAGCATGTCGAGGCTGCGCTCCACCGCCAGACCGACGCGCACGTCCGGGCCGACGCCGCTGGCAATCAGCTTGTGGGCCAACTGGTTGGCGCGACTGTTCAGTTCGCCGTAGCTCAGGGACTGCCCGGCACAGCTCACGGCAATCGCTTGCGGGGCGCGGGCGGCTTGTTGTTCGATCCGTTGATGCAGGCACTGCTCGCTCGGGAAATCGCGGATGGCCGGGTTCCACTGCTGCAAGGTCGCCGCGCGTTCGGCCGCGTCATGCAGCGGCAGTTCGGCGATGCGCTGAGCGCTGTCGGCGACGATGCCTTGCAGCAGATGGGTCCAGTGTTGCGCCAGGCGTTCGATGGTTTCGACATCGAACAGGTCGGTGGCATAGGTCAGCTCGGCCCAGACGTTATCGCTCGATTCAAAAGTGTTCAGGGTCAGATCGAACTGCGCTGTATTGGACGCCCAAGGCAAGCCTTCAATCGCCAGTTTTGGCAGACGCGTGGCACCCTGCGCCTGACGCACCTGGCTCTGGTGGTTGTGCATCACTTGGAACAATGGGCTGTGGCTGAGGCTGCGCTCCGGTTGCAGCGCGTCGACCAGTTGCTCGAACGGCAGATCCTGATGCGCCTGCGCACCCAGCACCGTATTTTTCACTTGCTGCAGCAGGCTGCGGAACGTCTGCTGACTGTCGAACTCGGCCTTGAGTACCTGGGTGTTGACGAAGAAACCGATCAGGCCTTCGGTCTCGACCCGGTTGCGGTTGGCCACCGGCACCCCGACGCGGATATCGGCCTGACCGCTGTAGCGATGCAGCAGGGTCTGGAACGACGCCAGCAACAGCGCAAACAGCGTGACGTTTTCGCGTTGCGCCAGGTGCTTGAGCGCGGTGGCCAGTTCGAGGCTCAGCGGGATATCGCGACGGGCGCCACGATAGCTCTGCTCGGCTGGACGCGGACGGTCGGTCGGCAACTCCAGCAGCGGTTGATCACCATCGCCGAGTTGTGCGGCCCAGTAGCTCAATTGACGCTCGCGTTCACCGGCGTCCATCCACTGTTTCTGCCACACGGCGTAGTCGGCGTATTGCACCGGCAGCGCCGGCAATTGCACGCTCTGGCCCTGGCTGTAGGCGGCATACAACGCCACCAGCTCATCGACCATGACATTCATCGACCAGCCATCGGAGACGATGTGATGCAGAGTGATGACCAGTGCGTGGTCATCGGCGGCCAGACGCAGCAGTTTGACCCGCAGCAACGGGCCTTGCTGCAGATTGAACAGGTGCAGGGTTTCGGCGGCGACCAGCGCTTGCAGCGCCGCCTCGTCGAGATCCGCCGCCACGTCCTGTACCTGCATATCGAGTGTGCCGTGAGCCTGGATCACTTGCAGGGTCTGCCCCTGTTGTTCGACGAAGCAGGTGCGCAGCGATTCGTGGCGCTCGATCAGCGCGTCGAAGCTGCGCTGCAACGCTGGCAAATCCAGCTCACCGCGCAGACGCAACGCCGCCGGCACGTGATAAGCGGTGCTGGTCGGTTCCAGTTGCCAGAGGAACCATTGACGCTCCTGGGCATAGGACAGCGCCAGCGGTTGCAGGCGTGGCAAGGCAACAATCGGCGGCTCCCGATGCGCCTGATCGACGCCCAGCGCGGCGACAAAATCTTCCAGCGTGCTGTGTTCGAACAACGTGCGCAGCGGCACTTGAACGTTCAGCGCCTGACGCACCCGCGAGACCACTTGCGTGACCAACAACGAGTGGCCGCCCAGTTCGAAGAAGTTGTCACTCAGGCCTACGCGATCAAGCTTGAGCACCGCTTGCCAGATCTCGGCGACGCTGTGTTGAGTGGCGGTTTGCGGGGCGATGTAAGTCGATTGCAGTTGGCTGGCATCGGGCGCCGGCAAGGCTTTGCGGTCGACTTTGCCGTTCGGCGTCAGCGGCAGTTGCGCGAGGAACAGCAGGTGCGCCGGCACCATGTATTCCGGCAGCTCGGCCTTGAGGCTGGCTTTCAATGCGGCGCGCAGTTCGCCTTCATCAAAAGCGCTGGCGGCTGGCACCACATAGCCGACCAGTTGCGGGCCGGTCGGGCCGTCCTGAGCGACTACCACGGTTTCGCGCACGCTATCGAGGGCGAGCAAACGCGCTTCAATCTCGCCGAGTTCAATCCGGAAACCACGGATTTTCACCTGATGGTCGATCCGCCCGATGTACTCGATCACGCCTTCGGCGCGGTAACGGGTCAGGTCGCCGGTGCGGTACAGACGCGCGCCGGTTTTCGAAAAGGGATCAGGGACAAAGCGTTCGGCAGTCAGGCTCGGGCGCTGGAAGTAACCACGAGCGAGGCCGTCGCCGCCGATCAGCAGTTCCCCCGGGGCGCCGAGCGGATTGAGCTCCAGGTCGCTGCCGAGGATATACAACGCAGTGTTGTCGATCGGCGTGCCGAGGAATGGACGGCTGCTGTCCACACTCAAGGCGTGCTGCGCCGACCAGATAGTGGTTTCGGTCGGGCCGTAGAGGTTCCACACGCTCGGCGTCAGTGCGAGCATGCGTTGCGCCAGTTCCTGCGACAGCGCTTCACCGCCACAGAGGAACGTGCGGCCTGCCAGGATTGGCGCCTGTTCATTGTCCAGCAGCAGGCGCCAGGTCGAGGGCGTGGCTTGCAGCGCCGTCACGCCATGACGCTCGATCAGTTCGAGCACCGCTTGCGGGTCTTGATGCACATCCTTGCCGGTCAGCACCACACAGGCACCGGCCAGCAATGGGCCGTAGATTTCCAGGCCGAAAATATCGAACGAAAAGGTGGTCAGCGACAGCATGCGATCGGCGGCACAGATGCCCGGCTGCTTGATCATGCTCGCGACAAAGTTGCTCAGCGCCGCGTGGCGCACCATCACGCCTTTCGGTTTGCCGGTAGAACCGGAGGTGTAGATCGTGTAGGCCAGATGCTCGCCATTGACTGCCACGTCCGGCGCGGTCTGTGGATAAGCCGCCAGCCACTCGCGTGGCTGATCCAGCAACAGCGCTTGCACGCCCGGCGGGATCGGCAGCTGCGTCTGCAAATGGCTTTGAATCAGCAGCAGTTGCAGGCCGCTGTCCTCGATCATGTAGGCCAGGCGATCCTGTGGATACGCCGGGTCCAGCGGCACATAAGCACCGCCGGCCTTGAGGATCGCCAGCAGGCCGACGATCATTTCCACGCTGCGCTCGACGGCGATGCCAACCAGTTGATCCGGGCCGACACCGGCCTCGATCAGCTTGTGCGCCAGTTGACTGGAGCGGGCATCCAGCTCGCCGTAGCTCAGCACGTCTTCGCCGATGATCAGGGCCGTGGCCTGCGGTGTTTGCTGCGCACGCCGGGAGAAATCCTCCTGCACGCATTCGGCTTGCGCAGTGCGGTCGGCGCTGCGCAACCAGTCCTGCAACAGCACGCCGTGTTCGGCGCTTTCCAGCAACGGCAATTCGCCGACGCGCTGGCTCGGCGCGGCGACGATACCGCGCAGCAGGTTCTGCCAGTGACGCGCCAGACGCTCGACGGTTTCAGCTTTGAACAGATCAGTGGCGTAGGTCAGCTCGGCGTCAAAGCCGTCGCTGGACTCGTAGGTATTCAGCGTCAGATCGAACTGCGCGGTGCGCCCTTCCCACTGCACATCCTCGACACTCAGCTGCGGCAACTGCGCCGCGCTACGTCCCTGATCACGGCTGGTCTGGTGGTTGAACATCACCTGGAACACCGGGCTGTGGCTCAGGCTGCGCTCCGGTTGCAGGGCTTCGATCAGTTGCTCGAACGGCAGGTCCTGATGCGCCTGCGCATCCATCGCCGCCTGCTTGACCTGAGCCAGCAACTGGTTGAACGGCAGTTGCCCGCTGACCTCGGCATTCAGCACCTGCGTGTTGACGAAGAAGCCGATCAGGCCTTCAGTCTCGACCCGATTACGGTTGGCGGTCGGCACTCCGACGCGAATCTGCGCCTGACCGCTGTAGCGATGCAGCAACGCCTGGAACGACGCCAGCAACAGCATGAACAGGCTCGCACCTTCGCGCTGCGCCAGCTGTTTGAGGGCGTCACCGAGGTCAGCCGGCAGGTTCAGCTCCAGCCGCGCACCGCGCAGGCTTTGCACGGCCGGACGCGGGAAATCGATCGGCAGCTCCAGCACCGGCTGCTCGCCGCCTAGGGTCTTGACCCAGTAGGCTAACTGGCGCTCACGCTCGCCCGCTTCCAGCCAGTGGCGCTGCCAGATCGCGTAGTCGGCGTATTGCACTTCCAGTTCCGGCAGGCTCAGCGGCTGCCCGGCGGTGTCGGCGGCGTAATGCTGGATCAGCTCGTTGACCAGGACTTTGATCGACCAGCCATCGGCGATGATGTGGTGCTGGATCAGCACCAGCACATGGTCGTCTTCCGCCACTTCGAGCAGCGCCACCCGCAGCAGCGGGCCCTGCTGCAAATTGAACGGGCGTGCGGTTTCGCTCTCGACGAAGGCCTTGATCGCGGCGTCTTCCCCGGCGGCGTCGAGGCCCTCCGGCAATGCCGTCAGGCTGATGCTCAGCGGCAGCTGCGGGTGAATCACCTGGCAAAAGCTTTCACCCTGTTCGGCGAAAGTGGTACGCAAGCTTTCGTGACGCGCCGCCACCGCGTTGAAGCTGCCCTCCAGCGCCGCCACATCCAGCCGCCCCTTGAGGCGCAGGGCGCTGGGGATGTGATACGCGGTGCTGTGCGGGTCCATTTGCCAGAGGAACAGTTGACGTTCCTGAGCGTACGACAGAGGAATCGCCGCAAACCCGGAACGTGTTTCCGGGATCGGCAGGTTGGCCGGTGAGACGCCCTCTTCGAGCATCTTTTCCAGGTACAGCTTACGTTTGTCCAGCGGCAGAGTGATAAAGCGCTTGGCTACCCTCAAAGCAACACTCTTGTCCATCAGACTTCCTCCATATCGTCAAGCAGGGCTTCCAGCTTGCTCAGTTTCTGTTCGTTGATTGCCCCGCCTCCTGTATCGAGTCGAGCGACAAAATCGCTCAGGACGGGGTGCTGGAATAACAGTTGCGGGGTCAGCGTCAGGCCCAGTTCAAGGGCCATGCGCGACACCACGTTGACCGCCAGCAGCGAGTGCCCGCCGAGTTCGAAGAAGTGATCGTTCAGACCGATGCGCTGCACTTCGAGCACTTGCTGCCAGATCGCCGCGACCTGCTGCTCAAGCTCACTGTGCGGCGCGACATACGCGGCCTGCATCTGGCTGGCATCGACCGCCGGCAGGGCCTTGCGGTCGAGTTTGCCGTTGGGGGTCAGTGGCAACTGCTCAAGGAACAGCAGGTGCGCGGGAATCATGTAGTCAGGTAACGAAGACTTGAGGCCAGTCTTTAGTCCCTCGCGCAGTTGCCGCTGCGCGTCCCCGTCGTGCATCTCCAGTGACGGAGCAACCACATACGCCACCAGTTGCGCGCCGGTGTCGCTTTCGACGGCCAGTACCGCCGCCTCGGTGACTGCCGGTTGCGCGAGCAATCGCGCCTCGATCTCCCCCAGTTCGATGCGGAATCCACGAATTTTCACCTGATGGTCGATCCGGCCCATGTACTCCAGCTCGCCCTCCTCGCGCTCTCGAATCAGGTCGCCGGTGCGGTACATGCGCTCGCCGCTGCCGACGAAAGGATTCGGTACGAAGCGCTCGGCGGTCATCGCCGCACGCCCCAGATAACCGCGAGTGATGCCGGCGCCGGACAGGTACAGCTCGGCCGAAACGCCTTGCGGCACCGCGTGCAGATCGGCGTCGAGCAGATGGCTGGCACTGTGATCGAGCGCACGCCCAATCCGCGCCTCACCGCCAGCACTGCGGCGGGTCCAGGTCGAATAGGTGGTGTCTTCCGACGGGCCGTAAAGGTCGTAAACGTGCTCGACCGTCGACTGCTGGTACAACGCCTCCACCAGCGCTTGTTTCAGCGGTTCACCCGCCAGGTTGATGATGCGCACGCTCGACGGAATCTGCCCCGCGCGGTGCAGTGCGGCAATCGCCGACGGCACAGTGTTGATCAGGCGCACCTGATCGCGGGCCGGCAGTTGCGCCAGCTCCAGCGCATTTCGCGCAATGATCAGCGAACCACCGTTGGCGAGAGTGACAAACAGCTCCCAGACCGACAGGTCGAAGCACACCGACGTCGAGGCCAGCACGCCTTGAATGTCATCACGGCTGTAGACCTTGGCCGACCAGTCGATCAGCGCCATGACGTTGCGATGGGCAATCGCCACGCCTTTCGGTTTGCCGGTGGAACCGGAGGTGTAGATCACATAGGCGAGGTTGTCCGGCTGTACTGCAGTCTGTGGCGCAACAACCGAATAGTCGCTCAGCGACAGCTGATCCAACAGCAGCACTTGCGTATCGCCCGGCACGCTCAGAGTCGCGGCAACCGCCTGTTCGGAGAGCAACACCCGCGCGCGGCTGTCTTCGAGCATGTAGGCCACGCGATCGGCCGGGTAGTCCGGGTCCAGCGGCACGTAAGCGCCACCGGCCTTGAGCACCGCGAGCAAGGCAATCAGCAATTGCTCGGAACGCGGCATCGCCACGCCCACGCGCACTTCCGGGCCGACGCCCAGTTCTACCAATTTATGCGCCAGACGATTGGCCTGCGCATCCAGTTCGGCGTAGGTCAGTTGCGTATGGGCAAAGGTCACCGCCAAGGCATCCGGGGTCGTCGCCACCTGATTGGCGATGGCTTGATGGATGCACTGCTCGGTGACGAAATCGCTGTTCACCGGCGGGCGGTGTTCGATCAGGTTCAGCGCGCTGAGCGAACGTTCCCCGCCATCCGCCATCTGGCTCAGCAGACGCTGCAGATGCGCGCCCAACTGCGCCACGCTGGCCGCAGCGAAGCTGTCGCGCTGATAACTGAAATGCACCGACAGTTGTGCACCCATGTTCACCAGCAGGGTCAGCGGATAGTTGGTCTGCTCCTGATTGGCCACCGCGCCGAAGCGCAGACCTTGCGGCGCACCACGTTCCAGCGCTTCGCCGATCGGGTAGTTCTCGAACACCATCAGGCTGTCGAACAGCGCGTCACCGCCCTGCCCGGCCCAGCGTTGAATATCCGCCAGCGGCGTGTGTTCGAACTCGCGTGAGGCGAGGTTCTGCGCCTGCACCGCTTGCAGCCAGGCGATCACGCTCTGCTGCGCGGGCGGCGCGGCGATCACCGGCAGCGTGTTGATGAAAAGACCGATCTGCGCTTCGGCGCCCGGCAGATCCGCCGGGCGCCCGGCGACGGTGGCACCAAACGCCACGCAATCCTTGCCGGTGTAGCGCTGCAACAGCAGCAGCCACGCCGCTTGCACCACGGTGTTGACGGTGACTTTCGCGGCCCGGGCAAACTCGCCCAGGCGCTGGCTCAGCTCAGCGTCCAGCACCTGGTAATGATCGCCATAACCCACGCTCGGCAAACCGGCGTGCGGCCGCGCGATGGCATTGGCCAGGCGCGTCGGTTCCTGCAGATTGCCCAGCGTCGCCAGCCAGTAGGCTTGCGCCGCCGCGCCATCCTGACATTGCAGCCAGGCGATGTAATCGCGGTAGCGACCCGCGCCACGGGCGACCGCTTCGCCGCTGTAGTGCTGCAACACTTCGCCGAGCAACTGCGCGCTGCTCCAGCCGTCCATCAGGATGTGATGGTTGGTGTAGATCAGGTGATAACGCTCGGCTGCAGTGCGCACCAGCACCAGGCGCATCAGCGGTGCACAGCTCAGGTCCAGACCCAGTGCGCGCTCCTCATCGGCGAGGGTTTGCAGCGCTGCCTCCAGATCAGTCCTGCCGTGCCAGTCGAGCACGCTGAACGGCACCTCGACCTGACGTTGCACCACTTGTACCGGTTGCGGCAGATCGCCTTGCCAGAAGAAGCCGCTGCGCAGGATGTCGTGGGCATCTACCGCCGCCTGCCACGCCGCGCGGAAGCGTTGCGGATCGACGCCGTCGACGTCCAGGCGCATCTGGTTGATGTAGTCGCCATTGCCGTGTTCGAGCAAGGTGTGGAACAGCATGCCCTGCTGCATCGGCGACAGCGGATAAATGTCGTCGATGCCTTGCGGCTCCAGCACCAGCGCATCCAGTTGCGCTTGCGACAGTTGCGCCAGCGGGAAGTCCGACGGCGTCACGCCACGGTTGGCACTGTCGCAGCAGTGGCCGATCAGCGTGGTCAGTTCCTGCACATAGTCGTCGGCCAGACGCTGGATGGTGGCGGTGTCGAACATCGCGCCGCTGTAGGTCCAGCTCAGGTCCAGCTCACCGCCGAATACCTTGCTGTTGAGCGCCAACGGATTGCCCAGCGGCCCTTGCAGATTGACCTCTGCGCCGCCGGACTCGCTGGTCGGCACGAACAGGGCATCGCTGGCAGCGTCGAAGCTGCCATCGAACTGGCCGAGGTAGTTGAAGGTCAGGCGCGGCGCCGGCAAGGCTTGCAGGGTGGCACGCGCCGGCTCATCACCAAGGTGCGCGAGTGCGCCGAAGCCGATGCCTTTGTGGGGGATCGCCCGCAGCTGTTCCTTGATCTGCTTGAGCGACGCGCCGAGTTCCGCAGCCGGTGCCAGGCGTGCCGGGAATACGCTGGTGAACCAGCCCACGGTGCGGGTCAGATCGATGTGTTCGAACAGGTCTTCGCGACCATGGCCCTCAAGCAATACCAAGGCATTGTCGTCCCCGGTCCAGCGCACCAGCACCCGCGCCAGCGCGGTCAGCAACAGGTCGTTGACCTGGGTGCGATAGGCCGCCGGAGCTTCCTGCAACAGCTGACGGGTCAGGGTCTGATCGAGTTTGCTGCGCAGGGTCAGCGCCTGATCGTGTTGCTGCCCACCGTTCGGATGGTCGTAAGGCAAAGCCGCCGAAGCGCCCTGCAGCTGCTGCTGCCAGAAGCCCAGTTCGGCCTGCAACGCAGGGGTTTGGGCGTAGTCCTGCAACGCTGCCGCCCAGGCTTTGAGCGCACTGGTTTTCGCCGGCAATTGCACGGGCTTACCTGCGAGGAGCTGGCGATAGGCGTTTTGCAGATCCTCGAACAGAATCCGCCACGACACGCCATCGACCACCAGGTGATGGACGATCAGCAGCAGGCGCTGACTGCCATCAGCCAGGTTCGCCAGCACCGCGCGGATCAGCGAACCGCCGCTCAGTTGCAGACTGCGCTGGGCCTTGTCGCCCAGTGCCTCAAGGGCGGCGAGATCAGCGACCTCGACTTGCCAGAGAATGGTTTCCCCCGCTTGGGTGGCGACGTCGCGGTAGTGCGCCGACCAACCCGCAGCCTGCTCGACAAAGTCCAGACGCAAGCTGTCGTGCTGCACCACCAACGCATCCAGCGCTTGCTCCAGTACCTGAGCGTCCAGTGCCTGCGTCGGCTTGAGCATCACCGACTGGTTCCAGTGGTGACGGTCGGGAATCGCTTCGGCGAAGAATGTCTGATGAATCGGCAGCAGCGCGGTTTCGCCGGTTTGCGCATGCTGATCGATGGGCTGCACGGCTTCGCCGATCTGCACGACTGTAGCGAGGGCCTGAATGGTCTGGTGCTGGAACAGGTCTTTGGGGCTGAAGCGAATCCCGGCCTGCCGCGCCCGGCTGACCACTTGAATCGAGATGATCGAATCGCCGCCCAGTTCGAAGAAGTTGTCGCTGACACCGACTTGCTCAAGCTTGAGCACGTCTTGCCAGATCGCCGCCAGTTGCTGTTCCAGCGCCGTCTGTGGCGCGAGGTAGGTTTGCTGCAGTTGGCTGACGTCCGGTTTTGGCAGGTTCTTGCGATCGAGCTTGCCGTTCGGCGTCAGCGGCATGCGTTCAAGACGCAGGACATACGCCGGCACCATGTGCGCCGGCAGGCTGGCCTTGAGCTGCGCGCGCAGGTGGTCGGTGAACTCGGCACTCGCTGAATCACCGACCACGTAGGCCACCAGACGCTTGCCACTGCCGGCACTGCCTTCCTGCGCCACGACCACCGCTTCACGCACGCCGTCGAGAGCTTGCAGCGCCGCTTCGACTTCGCCCAGTTCGATACGGAAACCGCGAATCTTCACCTGATTGTCGATGCGATCCAGATAGTCGAACGTGCCGTCGACGCGCTGGCGCACCAGGTCACCGGTGCGATAGAGCAAGCCGCCATGGGCGCTGAACGGGTCGGCGACAAAACGCTCGGCGGTCAGCCCCGGACGGTTCAGATAACCCCGCGCCAACCCGGTACCACCGAGGTACAGCTCACCGGCCATGCCTTGTGGCAGCAGGTTCAGATCGGCGTCGAGCACGTAGGCGCTGCGGTCGCCGATCCGGCTGCCGATCGGTGCGTAAGCGGCGCCGCACGGCTCTTCACGGCCAGCCTTCCAGATCAATGGGGTGACCACGGTTTCGGTCGGGCCGTAGCCGTTGATGATGTAGTCCGGATCGAGGGCGCGTTTGACCCGCTCGAAACTGGCGTTTGGCACCGCATCGCCGCCGAAGCAATAGATCCGCACCTTCGGCGGGTTGCCGACACGCTCGGCGTGTTCGGCCAGTTGTTGCAGATACACCGGCGGGAACGCGACCACGCTCACGCCGTGTTCGATCATCGCGTTATAGGTCTGCTCCGGCGTCCACAGCGTGTCGTCGCGAATCAGCAGCGAAGCCCCGTGGGTCAGGCTGGTGAGCCAGCGTTCGTGGGCACCGTCGAAGGCGAACGACATGAAGTGGAATTCGCAGTCGCTGTCGCGCATTTCGTAGCGCTGACCGATGGCCTGGCAATGCATCGCCAGTGGGCCATGGGCAACGCTGACGCCTTTCGGATTACCGGTGGAACCGGAGGTGTAGATCACGTACGCGAGGTTATGCGGATCGACTGGCACCTGTGGCGCCGTGATCGGCAACTCGCGCAGGTCGAGACGATCCAGCTCCAGCAACGGCACCGATTCGGCTACCGGCAATTGCGCCGACACCGACGAATCGCTGATCAGCAGCGCCAGCCCAGAATCTTCAATCAGATAGGCCAGGCGTTCACGCGGATAACTGGTGTCCAGCGGCACATAGGCACCGCCGGCCTTGAGCACCGCCAGCAGCGCGACGATCACCGCCTCGCTGCGCGGCAGGGCCACGCCGACCCGAGTCTCGGCGCCGACACCACGGGCGATCAGCGCGTGAGCCAGTTGATTGGCACGCTGCTCGATCTCGCCATAGCTGAAGTGCTGACCGTTGAAGATCACCGCGGTGCGCTGCGGACGCTCGGCCGTCAGCGCAGCAATGCGCTGATGCACAGCGATGTCCACCGGGTATGGCTGCGGCTGGTTTTCGGCTTGCTGGCGGGCATGCTCGTCAGCGCTGGCCAGAGCGATTTCGCCGAGGTTGCGTTCGGCCGACAGCGCAAACTGCTCAAGCAATTGCAGCAGATGGGCACTGATGCCTTCGATCACCTCACCGGCAAACTGGCTGCGGTCGAAGCTGTAGTGCAGCGCCAGTTGCTGACCGAGGGTGACCGCCACGCTCAGGGCGTAGTGGGTCTGCTCAAGGTTGCCGACATCACCGAATGTCAGGCCTTGCCCGGCCTGGCTCAGCGCCTGGGCGACCGGGTAGTTTTCGAACACCAGAATGTTGTCGAACAGCGCTTCCCCGCCCTGCCCGGCCCAGCGCTGGATGTCCGCCAGCGGCGTGTGTTCGAAGTCGCGCAGGCTGAGGTTTTGTGCCTGCACCGCTTGCAGCCATTGGCCAACGCTTTGATCCGGACGCGGCGCGCCAATCACCGGCAGGGTGTTGATGAACAGGCCGACCTGTTGCTCGATGCCCGGCAAATCCGCCGGACGCCCGGCAACGGTCGCACCGAACGCCACCGCTTCGTGACCGGTGTAGCGTTGCAGCAACAGCAGCCACGCAGCTTGCACCAGGGTGTTGACGGTGACTTTCTGCTGCCGGGCAAACGCTTCCAGCGCCTGGGTGCGCGGCACGTCTAGGGTCAGGTAATGGTCGCCGTGGCCACTGTCGCGCTCGTCGCCGGTGGCAGCGCGGGCCAGTCGGGTCGGCTCTTGCAGCGCGGCCAACTGAGCGCTCCAGAAGTCCTGACTGAGCTGGCCGTCCTGACGTTGCAGCCAGGCGATGTAATCGCGATACCGTCCACCGCCATGGGCCGGGGTGCGACCGCTGTAGCGCTGCAACACTTCGCCGAGCAACTGCGAGTTGCTCCAGCCGTCCATCAGGATATGGTGATGGGTGTAGATCAGGTGCCATTGCTCGGCAGCGGTCTGCACCAGCACCAGACGCAGCAACGGTGCATGGCTCAGATCGAATCCTTGCTGACGTTCGGCATCGGCCAGCGCCGCAAGGGCTGCCGGCTGATCGTCGCGCTCGCGCCAGTCGAGAATGCTGAACGGCAACTGCACCTGCTTATGGACGATCTGCAGCGGTTGCGCCAGTTCGCCCTGCCAGACGAAACCGCTGCGCAGAATGTCCTGCGCATCGACGGTGGCCTGCCACGCGGCGCGGAACCGCTCAGGGTCAAGACCTTGCACATCCACGCGCAACTGGTTGATGTACTCACCCGCAGCCTGCTCGTAGAGGGTGTGGAACAGCAAACCCTGCTGCATCGGCGACAGCGGATAGACATCATCGAGCTGACCGGCCGGCACCGGCAGCGCATCCAGTTGCGCCTGGGTCACCCGAGCCAGCGGGAAGTCCGACGGCGTCGCTTGCGCGGTTTGCAGGCTGCAGCAGTGTTCGATCAGCGCCTGCAATTCGCTGGCGTATTGATCAACCAAGTGCTGCACCGTGGCGCTGTCGAACATCTCGTGGCTGAAGCCCCAGCTCATCGACAGTTCGCCGCCATACACCTGACCTTCCACGGTCAGCCAGTTGCCCAGAGGCGCCGACGGATCCTGCGCCACGCCGCTGGTTTCAACGGCCGGCACGAACAGCGCCGCCTCGTCGAACTGGCGGTCGAACTGGCCGAGGTAGTTGAAGGTGATGCGCGGTTGCGGCAGCGCGGCCAGTTCGGCGCGCACCGACGGTGCGGCCAGATGCCGTAGCACGCCGTAACCCAGACCTTTGTCCGGCACCGCGCGCAGTCGCTCCTTGATCGCCTTGATCGAACCGTCGAGATCAGCGCTGGCGGTCAGGTTGACCGCAAACAGACTGGTGAACCAGCCCACGGTGCGGGTCAGGTCAATGTCATCGAACAGATCTTCGCGGCCATGCCCTTCCAGTTCGATCAACGTGCCCGGCTGCTGGCTCCAGCGGCTGATGGTGCGCGCCAGTGCGGTGAGCAACAGATCGTTGACCTGGGTGCGATAGGCGGCGGGCGCCTGTTGCAGCAACTGGCGGGTGCGCTCGGCGTCGAGACGCCATTCGATTTTCTCGCCATGCAAATTTTGCAGGCTGCCATCCGGGCGGTCGCACGGCAGATCCTTGGCGCCCTGATGCTGGGCTTGCCAATAGCTCAATTGCTCATCGAAGCGCGACGCTTCCTGCGCCAGACGCGCCGTCCAGCTCTGGAACGCGCTGGTCTTCGCCGGCAACTGAATGCCGCCACCCGCCGCCAGTTGCTCGTAAACCTGCTGCAAGTCTTCCAGCAGCACCCGCCAGGAAACGCCATCGACCGCGAGGTGATGAATGATCAGTGCCAGTCGTTGTGAGCCATCGGCCATCGTCACCAGCAATGCACGCAGCAGCGGGCCGTTTTGCAGGTCGAGGCTGCGCTGCGCTTCGTTGCACAGCACCTGCAACTGTTCGGCAGATTCGGCATCGCGTTGCCACAGCTCAGCGCCCGTCAGCAGCGGGCCGTGGCTTTGCTGCCAGCCTTCGCTGCCTTCGACAAAACGCAGGCGCAAGGCGTCGTGGTGATTGATCAGGTACGTCAGCGCCGCATCGAGCCATTGTGCGTTCAATGCCTCACGCGGGGTCAGCAGCAACGACTGGTTCCAGTGCTCGCGCACCGGCATCGCCCGGCTGAAGAAATCCTGCTGGATCGGCCCGAGCACGGCGTCGCCGGTCACCGGTCCCTGATCCACCGAGGACAGATGATCGTGGCTCGCGACCAGCGCCAGACTGCGCACGGTCTGGTACTGGAACAGGTCACGCGGGCTGATGCGGATCCCGGCCTGTCGCGCACGGCTGACCACTTGAATCGAGATGATCGAATCGCCGCCCAGCTCGAAGAAGTTGTCTTCGAGGCCGACGCGGTCGAGGCCGAGCACAGCTTCCCAGATCGCCGCGAGGGCTTTCTGCATGGCGTCTTGTGGCGCCACGAATGCCTGTTGCGGCGCGGCCTCCGGTTGCGGCAAGGCCTTGCGGTCGAGTTTGCCGTTGGCGGTGACCGGTAATTTGTCGAGGGTGATCAGGTAGGTCGGCACCATGAATTCCGGCAGGCTGCCGAGCAGCCACGCCTTGACCTCTTGTTGCCACTGCTCGTCTGCCTGCGGGTTTTCCAGCACCAGATAAGCCACCAGATGCTTGCCGCCCTGCACCAGCACCACCGCCTCACGCACCAGCGAGTGCTGCATCAGGCGGGTTTCGATTTCACCCAACTCAATGCGCAAACCGCGCAACTTAACCTGATGGTCGAGACGCCCGAGGTATTCGATCACGCCGTCGGCACGCTGCCGCACACGGTCGCCGGTGCGGTACAGGCGCGCGCCGTCATGGAACGGGCACGGTACAAAACGTTCAGCCGTCAGCGCCGGACGCTGGTGATAACTGCGCGCCAGCCCGGCGCCGCCCAGATACAGCTCACCGGCGACACCGCTCGGCACCGGCAGCAATTCGGCATCGAGGACATGGGTGCGCAGGTTGGCGATCGGCCGGCCGATCGGCACGCTGTCCGCGCCTTCATCGACACAGGTCCAGTGAGTGACGTCGATGGCCGCTTCGGTCGGGCCGTACAAGTTGTAGAGGCTCGCGTTCGGCAGTTTGGCGAAGACTTGCAGCTGCGCATCCAGCGGCAACGCTTCTCCGCTGCAGACAATCCGCTTGAGTCCGCTGCAGCTTTCCACGCCCGGTTCGTGGATGAACGCCTGCAACATCGACGGCACAAAGTGCAGCGTGCTGATGCCGTGGCGGTTAATGCTATCGATCAGTTGCAGCGGATCACGGTGCGCACCCGGCGCAGCTACCACCAGCCGCGCGCCGGTCAGCAGCGGCCAGAAGAACTCCCACACCGACACGTCGAAACTGAACGGGGTTTTCTGCAACACCGAATCACTGGCGTCCAACGCATAGGCTTCCTGCATCCAGCACAAACGGTTGACCAGCGCCGCGTGGCTGTTGCCGGCGCCCTTCGGCTTGCCGGTGGAACCCGAGGTGTAAATCACGTAGGCCAGGCTCAGCGGATCGACGCTGACCTCCGGACGGCTATCGCGGTAACGGTCGAGCAGCCCCGGCTGATCCAGGGTGATGACGTTTACGCCGTCAGTCGGCAGCGCTGCCAGCAACGCCTGTTGCGTCAGCAGCAAAGTGATGCCGCTGTCCTCGATCATGTAGGCCAGACGCTCCTGCGGGTACTCCGGATCCAGCGGCACATAGGCGCCTCCAGCCTTGAGAATCGCCAGCAGCGCGACGACCATTTCCACCGAACGCAGAGCGCAAACGCCGACCAGACTGTCCGCCTGCACGCCTTGTTCGCGCAGCAGATGCGCCAGGCGATTGGCCCGGGCATCCAGTTCGGCGTAACTCAGGGTCTGCTCGCCGAACAGCAGTGCCGGTGCCTGCGGCGTACGCGCGACCTGCGCTTCGATCAATTGGTGAATCGGCGTGTCGCTCGGGTACTGCGCGTGGACGTTGTTCCAGTCGTGCACTAGGGTGCGCTGCTCGTCAGCCTCCAGCAGCGGCAACTCACCAATGCGCTGCGACGGATCAGCGACCATCGCCGTCAGCAAGCGCAGCCAGTGCCGCGCCATGCGTTCGATGGTCGGTGCATCGAACAGGTCGTTGGCATAGGTCAGCGCGGCGTGCAGCTTGCCGCCCTTCTCCCAGGTGTCCAGCGTCAGGTCGAACTGGGTGGTGCGGCTCTGCCAGTCGAGGCTGTCGAGTTGCAGGCCGGATGCGGTGCTGATGGTGGCGATATCGGCGACGTGCGGCTGATGGTTGTACATCACCTGGAACAGTGGCGTGTGGCTGAGGCTGCGTTCCAGCTTCAGCGCTTCGACCAGTTGCTCGAACGGCAGATCCTGATGCGCCTGGGCACCCAGCGCGGTTTCCTTGACCGCCCGCAGCAGTTCGTCGACCCGGGTCTGGCCGTGCAACTGCGTGCGCAGCACCTGGGTATTGACGAAGAAGCCGATCAGGCCTTCGATCTCGCCGCGATTACGGTTGGCGATCGGCACACCGACGCGCAGGTCGGTCTGCCCGGTGTATCGGTGCAGCAGCGCATTGAAGGCGCCGAGCAGGAACATGAACACGGTGACCTGATGTTGTTGCGCGGTGCTGCGCAGTTGCTCGGCGAGTTGACCGCCGACCGCGAATTCGTAACGAGTGCCGCGATAGCTCGGCATCGCCGGGCGCGAATGATCCAGTGGCAACTCCAGCACCGGGTGTTCGTCGCCCAGTTGCGCCTGCCAATAGTCGAGCTGGCGCGCCTGCTCACCGGCCTCCAGCCAGCGGCGTTGCCACAGCGCATAGTCGCTGTACTGGATCGGCAGTGGCGGCAATTGCGGCGTCTGACCGGCGTCGAACGCGTCGTAGCAACGGATGAATTCGTCGATCAACACGTTCATCGACCAGCCATCGGAGACGATGTGGTGCAGGGTCAGCAGCAGCACGTGTTCCTGCTCGGCAAGCTTGAGCAAGGTCACCCGCAGCAAGGGGCCGACCGCCAGATCAAATGGCAACACCGACTGCTGTTCGGCGGCACGGATCACCGCCTGCTCGCGCTCGCTGGCCGGCAGTGCGCTGAAGTCTTCCCGGTTAATCAGCAGCGGCGCGGTGGCTGGCACTTGCAGCAGGCTGTCATCGGCCTGGCGCTGGAACACCGTGCGCAGGGTTTCGTGGCGCTCCACCAGACTGGCGAAAGCTTGCTCCAGCGCCGACTGGTTCAGTCGACCATTGAGTCGCACCGCACCGGGCAGGTTGTAGGCGCCGCTCTGCGGATCGAGTTGCCACAGGAACCACATGCGTCGCTGCGCGTAAGACAGCGCCTGACGATCCTCGGCTGCGATGCCGGCCGGTATCGGGAACCGCGCGAAATCCACGCCCTCCTTGTGCAGGGCCGCGAGGAACATCTGGCGCTTTTCCAGGGGCAACCCGATAAACCGGCGAGCAAGTTTCAAGGAGTCTTCAGCATTCATTTCTCAGCATCCGGATCAGTAGGCAGGAAGCACAAAGGCACGTCGTCCCTATAAAACGAATGCAGACCGGAAAAATTAGCGAATGAGAACAACTGTCAGACAGACAAAACCCTGTGGGAGCGAGCCTGCTCGCGATAGCGTCCTGTCAGTCAATGTTGCAGTGACTGATCTATCGCTATCGCGAGCAGGCTCGCTCCCACAGGGTCTCGGATGAATCCGCAGAATCGGTTTACACGACGGCCATCAGGCTGTGCCGACGATGATGGCCCTCCAGCTGATCCTTGATCACCTTGAGCACTTTGGCTTCATGCTCATGAATGAAAAAGTGCCCGCCGGCGAGCATGTCCACCGAAAAGCTGCCGCGGGTTTCCTTGCTCCAGCCGATCAGTTGTTCGGTGGTCGCGCGATCCGCCTTGCCGCCCAGTACATGCACCGGGCAGTTGAGCAACGGCCGCGACAACGGCTCGAATTTGCCGCAGAGCAGAAAGTCGGCACGCAGGATCGGCAGGGTCAGGCTCATCAGCTCGGCATTGGCCAGCACTTCTTCGCTCGTGCCGTTGAGCGTGCGCAATTGATCGATCAATTCGGCATCGGTTTTCGGCTCGGCGAAACCGCGATCATAATCGGCGCGCATCGTCGGCGCCGCCGTGCCCGAGGCAAACAGCGCCACCGGCTCTGGACAGCCCAATGCGCGCAGCGCGTGAGCGATTTCGCAGGCCAGCAGCGCGCCCAGGCTATGGCCGAACAACGCATACGGCGCTTTGAGATTCGGCCGCAATTCCTTGGCCAGTTGCATCGCCAGCGCACGCATATCCGTGTGCAGCGGCTCGTCGAAACGTGCGCCGCGCCCCGGCAGTTCCACCGGTTGCAGTTGCAGCCATTGCGGCAGTTTTGGCCGCCAGCGGCTATAGACCATGGCGCTGGCGCCGGAGTACGGCAGGCACAGCAGGGTCAGCTTGTTCACCCGGCTTTCCTCGAAAAATTTGTCTGTAGAGAGAAACGGATTACGCCCCCGGCAAATTAGTCGCGCGCCGGTAAATTGCGCCAACAGGCGCTCGTTAACTGTTCAGCCAAAACCAATAATGAGGATTCACCGTGGACCTGCAGAGCATCCTGGGCAAGTTGTTCGCCAACGCCGGTGCCGTCGGCATCGAAGGCGTTTTCCAATTCGTGTTTGGCCCGCAGCAGGCCTACTGGTCGGAGGTCAAGGCCAGCAGCCGCACCGCGCCCGGACGCCATCCCAGCCCCGACGTGACCATTGAAGTCGCCGAGAGCGATTTTCTCGGGATCATGGGCGGCCGAGTCAATGTCGAAGAACTGTTCGCCAGCGGACGCCTGAAAATCGGCGGCAACATGGGCCTGGCGACGCTGCTGCCGCAGATCATCGAGCATGCGATGCACGGTAGCGCAGTGGCGCAAAAGGTCGACATGAACAAGCGCTACCCGACCCCGCCACGCTTCAGCGAACAACTCACCGCCGGGCTGCCGGTGCAGACCCGCATCGAGCGCCATGCGCGCGATGAATTGTCGGTAAGCGAATTCAAAAGCAGATACTTGCCCAACGGCATCCCGGTGGTGATCAGCGATGCCCTGCAGGACTGGCCGCTGTTCAAGCTCAGTCGCGAGGAATCACTGGTGCATTTCGCCGAACTGCAGGGCATCACCCGCCACGGCGATTACGTGAAGAAAACCTTTTCCACCGAACGTGATTTCCGCTCGACGTCGATGGCCGAGTTCATTGCCTCGCTGGACCAACCGGCAGTCAAACGGGCTGACGGCGAACCACCGGCCTACATGGGCAACAACATCCTGCCGGCGCAATTGCTGCAGCAGATCAAATACCCGCCCTACTTCGATGCTTCGCTGTTCATCCCGCCACGCATCTGGATCGGCCCCAAAGGCACGCTGACGCCGCTGCACCGCGACGACACCGACAACCTGTTCGCGCAGGTCTGGGGCCAGAAGCAGTTCACACTCGCCGCCCCGCATCACCGCGAAGCACTGGGCACCTGGTCGACAGCGCCAAAGGGTGGCCTGGACGGCTGCGACTTCAACCCCGACGCACCGGACTATGAGCGCTTTCCCGCAGCACGCGATGTGACGTTCCTGCGCGTGACGCTGGAGGCCGGGGATCTGCTGTTTCTGCCGGAGGGCTGGTTCCATCAGGTGGAATCGGTGTCGACGTCACTGTCGGTGAATTTCTGGGTGAATTCGGGACGGGGTTGGTAACCGACACCACCAAATTCCTGAAGGTATTGATAACTGTGGCGAGGGAGCTTGCTCCCGCTGGACTGCGAAGCGGTCCCAAGCTCTGAGTCTCAATGATTTCTGAAATCGGGCCGACTGGTTTGCGATTGCTGCGCAATCGAGCGGGAGCAAGCTCCCTCGCCACAACAGCTCATCAATGCCGGGTTATTTCAGGTGCCGATAACTCTGAAACGCCGACGCCAACACCACCGCCCCCGCCACAATCGCCAGCCAGAAGCCGCTGCGGGCGCCAAACGCATCCACCAACGCGCCCGAGCCGGCGGCGCCGATCGCCACGCCGATACTCAGCCCCGTCACCAGCCAGGTCAGGCCTTCAGTCAGTTTGGCCGGCGGCACGATGCGCTCGATCAGCGCCATCGCCACGATCAGTGTCGGCGAGAAGAACAATCCCGCGACAAACACCGCCAGCGACAAACCGAAAATATTGCTCGCCAGCAACAGCGGCAGCGTGGTCACCGCTGTCGCCACGCCGCCGTACAGAAACAGCCGCGGCAACGGCAGTTTCGAACGCATCGCGCCAAACGCGATACCGGCCAGACACGAACCGATGGCGTACACCGACAACACGATGCTCGCCGCCGCCGGTTGGCCCTGCTGCTGGGCGAACGCGACGCTGACCACATCGACCACACCGACGATGACGCCCATGGCAAGCATCAACGCCAGCAGCCATTGCACGTCGGTCGAGCGAATGATCGAACCCTGATGCTGTGATTCCTGCGGATGCACCGCCGGCTCGGTGCTGCGCTGGGCGACAAACGCCGTCACCCCGATCGCCAGTGCCAGCAGCGCCGCCAACGGCCCAGCCTCGGGAAACGCCACCACGCACAAACCCACCGACAGCGGCGGGCCGACGATGAAACAGACTTCATCGAGCACCGATTCCAGCGCGTAGGCGGTCTGCAATTGCGGCTGGCCGCGATAGATCTCGGTCCAGCGCGCACGCACCATCGCCGACATGCTCGGCATGCACCCGGCCAGCGCGGCGAAGATGAACAGCGTCCAGGTCGGCGCCTGCAAACGCGTGCACAGCAGCAACATCAACAGCGCCCCGCCACCGATCAACGCCGACAGCGGCAACACTTTGCCCTGGCCGTAACGATCCACCAGCCGCGAGACCTGCGGCGCACAAAACGCCGTGGCCAGGGCAAACGTCGCCGCCACCGCACCAGCCAGTGCGTACCCACCCTTGAGCTGCGAGAGCATAGTGATCACGCCGATGCCGGTCATGGAAATCGGCATGCGCGCGATCATCCCGGCCAGTACAAAAGCCCGGGCGCCGGGGGCGGTGAATAATTCGCGGTAGGGGTTTGCCATGGGTACAGCCTCATCAGGGGCCGCCAAGTTGCCATAAAGGTTGATAAGCGTGGAAGCGCACAATTGTTGGTGGAATGTGAAGGCCCCTTCGCGAGCAAGCCCGCTCCCACGGGGCCAGCGCATTCTAACCGTGGGAGCGAGCCTGCTCGCGAAGAGGCCGGCATATTCACCACACACCGCACCGTCGAATGAACTCTCATGGCTTGCGACCAGTCAGCTAAATAGGCCCTCACTCAAGGCGCGACCCTGCATGCAAATATCCCTCGCCCGCCAAGTAGCACTGGTCACCGGTGCCAGCTCCGGCATCGGCCACGCCGCCGCCAAAGCGCTGGCCGCTGCCGGCGCAGCCGTCGTGATCAATTACAACCGTCAGGCCGAACCCGCCGAAGCGCTGGCCCGGCAGATCATCGCCGATGGCGGTCAGGCACTGGCCGTCGGCGCCGATATTTCAAAGGAAGACCACGTCGAACGGCTATTTGCCGAGACCCTCGATGCCTTTGGTGCGCTGGACATTCTGGTGGCCAACTCCGGCCTGCAAAAGGATGCCGCTGCGGTCGACATGACCCTCGAAGACTGGAACACGGTGATCGGCGTCAACCTCACCGGCCAGTTCCTCTGCGCTCGCGCCGCGCTGCGGATTTTCAATCGCCAGGGCGTGCGTGAAGGCGTGTCCCGCGCGGCCGGCAAGATCATTCACATGAGCTCCGTACACCAGCGCATTCCGTGGGCCGGGCACGTCAACTATGCGGCGTCCAAGGGCGGCGTCGATCAATTGATGCAGACCCTCGCCCAGGAAGTCAGCCAGCAGCGCATCCGTATCAACGGCATCGCGCCGGGGGCGATTCGCACGGCAATCAATCAGGACGCCACTGAAGGCGCGGCCGGTGAGAAGCTGCTGGAGCTGATCCCTTACGGTCGCATCGGCGATGTCGAGGACATCGCCAACGCGGTGGTGTTTCTCGCTTCCGACGCCGCCGACTACATCGTCGGCACCACCCTGTTCATCGACGGCGGCATGAGTCTTTATCCGGAGTTTCGTGGCAATGGCTGAGCATCATCCTGAACGACAAAGCCCGATCGACGCCCACGGCATCATCGGCGACCTGCGCAGTGCCGCACTGGTCAACGACAAGGGCAGCGTGGATTTTTTCTGCTGGCCGGAATTCGACAGCCCGTCGATCTTCTGTTCGCTGCTCGACACGCCCGAGGCAGGGATTTTCCAGCTCGCCCCGGACTTGCCCGATGCCCGGCGCGAGCAAATCTATCTGCCGGACACCAACGTTCTGCAAACGCGCTGGCTCAGCGAACAGGCCGTGGTGGAAATTACCGATCTGCTGCCGATCGGCGACAGCGTTGATGACCTGCCGTTGCTGATGCGCCGAGTGCGGGTGGTCAGCGGTGAAGCGACGTTTCACATGCGTTGCGCGGTGCGCCATGACTACGCGCGTGCCGACACCCGGGCGCAGATGGATCAACAATCGGTGATATTTAGCGCCGAGGGTCAGCCATCGTTGCGGCTGGTGGCGGATCAGGCGTTGCACATCGACGGCGAGTCGGCCGTTGCTTCCTTCAGCTTGAAACAGGATCAGCACGCCGAATTCGTCCTCGGTGGCGCCGACGATCCGCGTTTCAAGGATGACGGCGCGAAAATGTGCCTGGAGCGCACGTTGAAGTTCTGGCGCGACTGGATCGGCCAGTCCAACTACCGCGGGCGTTGGCGGGAGATGGTCAATCGTTCGGCCCTCGCGTTGAAGCTGCTGACCTCGCGCAAGCACGGCGCAATCCTCGCCGCCGCCACCTTCGGCCTGCCGGAAACTCCCGGCGGCGAGCGCAACTGGGATTATCGCTACACCTGGATCCGCGACGCCTCGTTCACCGTCTACGCGTTCATGCGCCTAGGTTTTGTCGATGAGGCCAATGCCTACATGGGCTGGCTGCGTGGTCGGGTCAGCGATTGTCAGGGAAATTCGACCAAACTCAACATCCTCTATGCGATCGACGGTCGCCAGGAGCTGCCGGAAACCGAACTCTCCCACCTTTCCGGTCATGGTGGCGCGCAACCGGTGCGCATCGGCAATGGCGCGTACGACCAGATTCAGCTCGACATCTTTGGCGAACTGATGGACGCGGTGTACCTGGTCAATAAGTACGGCGATGCGATTTCCCACCAAGGCTGGAACCATGTGCGCGAGGTGGTCGATCAGGTGTGTGAGACCTGGCAGACAACCGATGTAGGCATTTGGGAAATGCGCGGTGAGCAGCATCACTTCCTGCACTCGCGACTGATGTGTTGGGTGGCGCTTGACCGGGCCATCCGCCTGGCCTCGAAACGCTCGCTGCCGGCGCCGTTCGTCCAGTGGGATCAGACCCGGCAGGCGATCTACGCCGACATCTGGGACAACTTCTGGAACGAGGAGCGCGGGCATTTCGTGCAGTACAAGGGCGGCACCGCGCTCGACGGTTCGATGCTGCTGATGCCGCTGGTGCGCTTCGTCAGCGCCAAGGACCCGCGCTGGCTATCGACCCTTGAAGCGATCGAAAAGACTCTGGTGCGCGACGGCATGGTTTATCGCTATCGCAACGACGACGCCAACAACGACGGTTTGGCCGGCACCGAAGGCGCGTTTGCCGCGTGCTCATTCTGGTACGTCGAATGCCTGGCTCGGGCCGGTCAGGTGGAAAAGGCGCATCTGGAGTTCGAGCAATTGCTGCGTTATGCGAACCCGCTGGGCCTGTACGCCGAAGAGTTCGACAGCAAGGGCCGCCATCTGGGCAACACCCCGCAAGCGCTGACGCATCTGGCGCTGATCAGTGCGGCGAGTTTTCTGGATCGGCGTTTGAGTGGGGAGAAGAGTGTTTGGCAGCCGTAATTTCGTCAGTGTCTGTAGGAAATATGCCGCATCAGCGCGCTTCGCCGGGCTAACCCCTACACAGAAATAAACAGAATCAGATCTCCTGTGGTGAGGGGATTTATCCCCGACGGGCTGCGCAGCGGCCCCGCTCTTTGCCTGCTTATTTGTTCGGCAGTACCGCATTGCATGGCTTTGCGACTGCTGCGCAGCCGATCGGGGATGAATCCCCTCACCACAGTTTGGGTAGTTTGTTCCTGCTTCTTCTAAACAACACCCTGGCAAATCCCTCCCCCGCAACCTGCACTTACACCCTGAAATACCCTGTTGCCAGCTGTTACATCCCCCCCTACCATCCACCGCAACGGGCACAGCGGAGCTGTCCAATAAAACCCGAATTCAAGGAACCAGAATGACCCAGCACGTCCACCGCCCCATCGCCACGCCCCTGCGCACCGGCCTGACCCGCACCCAACTCTGGGAAGCCGCCGACAAAGGCCTGATCAAGTGCTGGGAAATCGGCCGTCAGCGCGCCACCCGCTTCCCCGACCTTGCCCAACAATGCCTCGCCGGCGAACTGCCGGTACTCGGCTGGAAAGGTGGCGTGAGCCGCAGCCTGAAGAAAAACGAGAAATACGGCTCGCTGAAATACCTCGCCCAGTGGCAGGGGTTGCGTGGCGAGGATCTGGATATTGATCTGGGTGAAGAGCGTTCGCTGATCTGCTCGCGGACGAAGATGCGGGTGACGTTTACCCCGGACCGGACGAAGTATTTCAATCAGGTGGCGGAAGCCGAGGCTTAAGGAGAAGCAACGATGGTCGATTTGCATCAGGAATTTAAGAGCAGCGTGTTCTTTCACCAGGCAAGAATCGAGCGGCGCTCGGTCGATGCTCTCATCGGCATTGCAGCCGGGCTTGCCGCTGACGGCACGATCAACCAGCAAGAAGCCGAGTTTCTCAGAACCTGGATTGAAACCCATTTGGTGCACCTGGACGATCCGGTTGTGAACATCCTTTACAGACGTCTTGCCGACATGCTCAGCGACGGAGTTCTGGACGCCGACGAGTCTGCGGAGCTGCTGGAAATGCTGCATCAGTTCACCGGTCTGCCAACCGCACCAACACAAACAACAACGTTTGCCGCTCCGACCAGCCTTCCTCTCGACAACCCTGCCCCGCAGTTATGCCTGGTTGATCGGGTCTTCCTGTTTACAGGCGTCATGGCCTATGGACCACGTAAAGAATGTGAGTCGCAAATCCTCGAACGCGGCGGCCTTATTGGTGGTTCCGTCAGCAAAAAGATTCACTATTTGGTAGTGGGCAGCATTGGCAATGATCAGTGGCTTCACAGCTCTTACGGCACCAAGATCAAGAAGGCCGTTGAACTGAGAGACAGCGGCGTGCCGATTGCGATCATCAGCGAAGATCATTGGCAGAAGGTTCTGTTCGGGTAATAGCCCCTAAGGGCATCGCTGAATCTGCTTCGCCAGCACTGACCGAAAACCTCTCCCGGTACGCCTGAGGCGTCACCCCGATCGCCCGCAGGAAACTGCGGCGCAAGGTTTCTTCACTGCCAAACCCGCAATTGGCGGCGATGCGTTTCACCGGTAGCCCGGTGTCACTCAGCAAACGGCGGGCGGTTTCGACACGGATCAGTTCGATGGCGCGGGCCGGGGTCTGGCCGGTGTCGGCGCGGTAGTGGCGGACGAAGCTGCGTTCGCTCATGCCGGCCTGTTCGGCCAGGGTCGGCACGCCGAGGTCGCAGGTGAGGTTTTCGGCGATCCAGGCGTGCAGTTCATCAAAGCGATTGCCCTGATTCTGCAGGGCCAGGGTCACGCTGAATTGCGATTGGCCGCCCGGACGTTTGAGGAACACCACCAGATGCCGAGCGACGTCGAGGGCGATGTCGCGGCCCAGATCTTCCTCGACCATCGCCAACGCCAGATCGATGCCGGCGGTGACGCCGGCCGAGGTCCAGACCGGGCCGTCGTTGATGAAAATCGGGTTGGCTTCGACCTGCAGCTTCGGGTGCTGCAGGGCCAGTTGTTCGCAACGAGTCCAGTGGGTGACCACGCGACGTCCGTCGAGCCAGCCGCTCGCCGCCAGTAGAAATGCCCCCGTACACACCGAGGCGACGCGTCGACATTTCGCTGCGTGCTCGCGTACCCAATCCACCAGCGCCAAATCCTCCGCCGCCGGATAAATGCCCCAGCCACCGGCGATGATCAAGGTATCGCTGGCCTGCTGCGGCAATGGTTCGGCCAGCACCGCCAACCCCGCCGAGGACATCACCGCGCCGCCCTCACTGGCAATCACCGACGGCGCATACGGCACCGGCAAGCCGCGTTGGCGGGCGATGTCGTTGGCCGAGGCGAATACTTGCAGAGGGCCGGTGACGTCGAGGATCTGCATGTTGGCGAACGCGAGTACGTGAATGGCTTTGGGCATTTGGCGTAATTCGTGGGGTTATTGGCGTATACGCCAGAACCTACGCGCCTACAGTGAAGCCGTCCACCCCTCAAATGGAGAAAAACCCCATGACGTTGCAGATCGGTTTTTTGTTGTTTCCGCAGGTGCAGCAACTCGACCTGACCGGTCCCTATGACGTACTGGCCTCGCTGCCGGACGTGCAGGTGCATCTGATCTGGAAAGATCTGGTGCCAGTCACCGCCAGCACCGGCCTGCTGTTGAAACCGACCACCACCTTCGACGACTGCCCGGATCTGGATGTGATCTGCATTCCCGGCGGCGCCGGGGTCGGGCCGCTGATGGAAGATGAGCAGACGCTGGGGTTCATCAAACGCCAGGCGGCGCAGGCCAAATATGTGACGTCGGTGTGCACCGGTTCGCTGGTGCTGGGCGCGGCAGGTCTGCTTAAAGGCAAACGCGCGACCACCCACTGGGCCTATCACGAACTGCTGCCGAAACTCGGCGCGATTGCGGTGCAGGACCGAGTGGTGCGCGACGGCAATCTGTTTACCGGTGGCGGGATTACCGCAGGCATCGACTTTGCCCTGGTGCTGGCCGCCGAACTGGTGGGGGCCGAGGCGGCGCAGTTGATTCAACTGCAGCTGGAATATGCGCCGGCGCCGCCGTTTGAATCGGGCAGTCCGCAGACGGCACCGAGTGCTGTCGTCAAAGAGGCCCGGCACCGCGCGGCGCCTTCCTTGAAACTGCGCACGGAAATCACCGAGCGCGCGGCGGCGAAACTCGACCTGCGCTGATCCTCAGCCACACGCATATCTACTGTGGGAGCGGGCTTGCTCGCGAATGCGGTGTATCCGTCGAGATTTTTATCGCCTGACACAGCGCATTCGCGAGCAAGCCCGCTCCCACAATGGGTTTTGTGGATGGCCTCAGGTTTGGAGCCTGTCCCCGCATCCCGCCACAGCTTTACTTGTCCCGACGCCCTCACCCGTGTAGAAAGCCCTTCCACAAAATTCTGCACAAGGACTTTCGATGAAGGCGTTGCCATGGCTCTATCTGGCACTTCTCAGCCTCGGTTATGGATTAGCGTTGAGCTTTGGCCAACTCGGCTGGCTCGTGCTGATCTCCGTGGGACTATTGCTGGTGACCGGTTTCGCCGTGCGCCAACAGCAGGTGCCGGTGGTGCGCCTGTTGGGGCATGCCGTGTTCATCTTCCTCGCCCTGTCGCTGGCGCTGCACTGGTTGCCGGGATTCGCCAACGGCCGGGCCATCGCCCTGCTGCGTTTCACCGACGACGCCGTGCCGTTCGCGATGTATCTGAATCTGGACAAACCCTTGATCGGCTTCTGGCTGTTGCTCGCCTGCCCGTGGATTGTCGCGGCACACTCGCTGCGTCCGACGGTGTACGCCAGCGTCCTCGCCCTGACCTTGAGCGCCGTCCTGGCGCTGGGCGGCGCACTGTTGTTCGGCATGATTGCCTGGGCGCCGAAGTGGCCCGATCAGGCGTGGCTGTGGCTGCTGAACAATCTGCTGCTGGTGACGCTGGTCGAGGAGGCGCTGTTTCGCGGCTATATACAGGGCGGTTTGAGCCGCCTGTTCAAACACCTGCCCCACGGCGACAACCTCGCTCTGCTGCTGGCGTCGCTGATCTTTGCCCTGGCGCATCTGGGCGCAGGATGGCACTGGGTGTTGCTGGCGGGTCTGGCGGGTGTCGGCTATGGTCTGGCCTACCGTTTTGGCGGGCTGGCGGCGGCGATCGCCACGCACTTCGGGCTGAACCTGCTGCATTTTGCGCTGTTCACCTATCCGATGCTGGCCGGTTGAAGCAAGAGCGGTTTTGCGACGCCGTACTTATATCTGAAAAAAAACTTCAATAATTTCCTGACAGCGCCGACAACCTTTCAAAGCCTTGCGGATTGAAAAACCATGCGTAATAACCAGCCCATTACACAACGCGAACGGACTTTCCCGGCTCAGCAGCGGTTGATTTCTACAACCGACGCCAAAGGCGTGATCACCTACTGCAACGACGCTTTCGTCGAAATCAGCGGGTTTTCGCGTGAAGAGCTGATCCGTGCGCCGCACAACCTGGTTCGTCACCCCGACGTCCCGGCTGCGGTGTTTTCGCACATGTGGGGCACACTGAAACAAGGCTTGCCATGGATGGGCATTGTCAAGAATCGCTGCAAATCCGGTGACCACTACTGGGTGAACGCCTACGTGACACCGGTGTTCGACGGCAATCAGGTGGTCGGTTACGAGTCGGTGCGGATCAAACCCACCGCCGAACAGATCCGCCGTGCCGAAGCGCTCTACCAACGCATCAACCAGGGCAAGTCGGCAATTCCTTCCAGCGACAAATGGCTGCCGGTGCTGCAGGACTGGCTGCCGTTCATTCTGGTCAGCCAGTTGAGCTTCGTGATCGGCGCGACCCTGAACTCTCAATGGGGCTTCGCTCTGGCAGCGGGCCTCTCGGTGCCGCTGGGTCTGATGGGCCTGCAATGGCAGCAACGCGGGCTCAAGCGTCTGCTGCGTCTGGCCGAGCAGACCACCTCCGACCCGCTGATCGCACAGATGTACACCGACAGCCGTGGCGCGCAGGCGCGTCTGGAAATGTCGATTCTCAGCCAGGAAGCGCGCCTGAAAACCTGCCTGACCCGTTTGCAGGACACCGCCGAGCACCTGACCGATCAGGCCAAACAGTCCGACGCCCTGGCGCACAACAGCTCCAGCGGTCTGGAACGCCAGCGCGTGGAAACCGAACAGGTCGCCACCGCCGTCAACCAGATGGCCGCCACCACGCAGGAAGTGGCCAGCCACGTACAGCGCACAGCCGACGCCACCCAGGAAGCCAACCGCCTGACCGGCCGCGGCCGCGACATCGCCGGGGAAACCCGCGAAGCCATCCAGCGCCTGTCGGTGGTGGTCGGCGAAACCGGCCTGACCGTCACCCAACTGGCCAAGGACAGCGACGAAATCGGCGGCGTGGTCGACGTGATCAAAGGCATCGCCGACCAGACCAACCTGCTCGCGCTCAACGCCGCCATCGAAGCGGCACGTGCCGGCGAGATGGGCCGTGGTTTTGCCGTGGTCGCCGACGAAGTCCGCCAACTGGCACAACGCACCAGCGAATCCACCGGCCAGATCCACGCCCTGATCGCCAAGCTGCAACAAACTGCATCCAGCGCCGTACAAACCATGGAAGCCGGGCATCGCCAGGCGGAAGAAGGTGTGGCGCGGGTACTGGAAGCGGATCAGGCACTGGTCGGCATCAGCGAAGCGGTGGCCAACATCACGGACATGACCACGCAGATTGCTGCCGCGACCGAAGAGCAAAGTGCGGTGGCTGAAGAAATCAGCCGCAACATCAGCAACATTTCGGAACTGGCGGACCAGACCTCGGAACAGGCGCATAACTCGGCGTTGCTGAGTGAAGAGCTGACCAAGACGGCGAATACTCAGTATTCGTTGGTGGAGCGGTTTAACCGCTAAAAGCAAAGCTCTTGCTAATCTCCCCGCAAAAAACCCGGACAGCGAAAGCTTCCGGGTTTTTTATTGCTTGTGCACCTGTCAGATCTGACAGTAGACGCAGAGTTATCCGAGCGGGTATCAAGAGAAACCGTAATTGCAGTCGGTTGTAACACCTCCTCTTACTCGAAAGGCAGGTTTAACAATGACCACTCACGTTATGTTTCTCCCGAAAAAACCGCTCGTCAGTGATGACAGGTTTCAATGGAGATTGGGCGGTAAACGGAAAACAGCGAAATTCAGATCTTTCTATCAGGACGAGTTCTTGGGCGAGCGGTATTGGTCCATCAGTGGAGGAACAGGAAATTTCGACGATGAAAGCTATTTTTCATTCTCCATGACTCTGCCCTACCAATCCGATGAGTCACTCACAGGCGTCTATAACTTCGACAACGGGCTGACATTTGTTCACAGCCATTGGATCCCTGCGCCGCCGGGATTTATCGGAATGGCTTCGGTGGACGCCGACTCGGCGATCCTCAGCGTTAAATATGATGCTGAAACGGATATCGCTACGGGATCATTCGAGGCCGTGTTCAAAAGTCATCGCTATCGCCTGAATCCCAAGGGGACTTTCACCATGACGAGACTGAGACCGTCGGATGCTGGCTAGATCTGGCAGGGGTGCTCGCAGCAACTCCAGAAGAGTACCCCTTCAATGTAATTTGCAAGAATGACTCCTTGAAGCTGCCGCAGGCTGCGATCTTTTGATCGTGAAAAACCGGTTAGCGAAAGCCTCCGGGGTTTATTGCTTGTTTGAAATGGATGGCGCTTGGAAGACAGCTTTCGCGAGCAGGCTCGCTCCCACAGTAGGGCCGGGTACTTCAGTAAGGAATTGGTCGGCTGTCAGGCCGCCATCGCCAGCAGGCGGGTTCCCACACAAAAGCAAGAGCAGAACGCGCACCGCTCTTGCTCCTCACCACTCAACACGATGAGCGTTAGCTCGAGTACCGCTTTTGATCTTGATCCACAGGCGACATCGGAAGGCTGAGCGGAGGGATTCATCCGGGGGTGGGAGCGCAGCGACCGTTTGGCGAAGCCAAACACAGCGAGAGGAGGTGCAGCGAAGCAAACCGTAGGCGCTGCGCCCGGATGGATCCCGGAGCGAAGGAACCCCGAGCCCCAGCGAGCGGGCCGAACGTAGGAGCAAGCGTTTTTTTGCTTACTTTTTTTAGGCGCTTGTAAAAAAAGTGAGTCGCCGTAAGGGCGAAACCCTAAGTCGCCGTTACCGCAGCAACGGATATACCCCCCAACCAAACCTCAACGAAGAAACCCGGCAACCTTCTCCACCGCCGAAGCCAAATGATCCGAATGCGTAAACCCGGAAACCTTCAACGGCTTCAAATCATGATCCCCAGAGGCCAACCAAAACACCTCAATACTCGGCGATAGATCATAAGCCTCGACAGCGTCCCGATTTCCGAGAGCATCCCGCTCCCCCTGAACAATCAACGTCCGAGTCCGCAAAGCAGCCAAATGCTCAACCCGCGGTTTCTCAGGTTTCCCAACCGCATAAAACGGATATCCAAGACAGACAAGCGCATCGGCGCCCAACTCGTCAGCTAAAAGACTGGCCATCCGCCCGCCCATGGACTTACCGCCGATGGCCAAAATCCCAGCGACATGACGTCGCACTTCAGCGAACACTTCGCGCCAGCACTCAAGCAGTTTCGGCGCCGGATTAGGCGGCCGTTTACTGCCATCCACCCGCCGCTGCGCCATATACGGAAACTCAAACCGCAACACATTCACCCCAAGTGCAGCAAGGCGCCCAGCCATATCCGTCATCCACTCACTGTCCATCGGCGCCCCTGCCCCATGCGCCAGGATCAAAGTCGCCGAAGCCTCGCCCGACGCGGCATCCCACAACCACCCATGATCCCGCACGCACTGCGCCCATTGATCCCCGTCAATACTGGCCTTGTGCTGTTTGTCCATGCTTGCCTCGCTTTTAGTCTGCCTATAACTCCAGGCGAAGGATTCGCGGCGTTTTCTGCGCGCGCTCACTTCGGCTGAACCGTGGATGGGGAACCATGAACACTTCTATCAGTACCGCCTACAACTACAAGGTGGTCCGCCAATTCGCCATTATGACGGTGGTGTGGGGCATCGTCGGCATGGGGCTCGGGGTTTTTCTCGCGGCCCAATTGGTCTGGCCTGAACTCAACTTCAATTTGCCCTGGACCAGTTTCGGCCGTCTGCGCCCGCTGCACACCAACGCGGTAATCTTCGCCTTCGGTGGCTGTGCGCTGTTCGCCAGTTCGTTCTACTCGGTGCAACGCACCTGCCAGACGCAATTGTTCGCGCCGAAAATCGCCGCGTTCTGCTTCTGGGGCTGGCAGCTTGTGATTCTATTGGCAGCGATCAGCCTGCCACTGGGTTACACCAGCTCCAAGGAATACGCCGAGCTGGAATGGCCGATCGACATTCTGATCACCATCGTCTGGGTCGCCTACGCCATCGTGTTCTTCGGCACGATCATGCAGCGCAAAACCAAGCACATCTACGTCGGCAACTGGTTCTTCGGCGCGTTCATCATCACCGTGGCGATCCTGCACATCGTCAACAACCTTGAGTTGCCGGTGAGCCTGACCAAGTCCTACTCGGTGTACGCCGGTGCGACCGACGCGATGGTGCAATGGTGGTACGGCCACAACGCCGTAGGCTTTTTCCTCACCGCCGGTTTCCTCGGGATGATGTACTACTTCGTGCCGAAACAGGCCGAACGTCCGGTGTATTCGTATCGCCTGTCGATCGTGCACTTCTGGGCGCTGATCACCCTGTACATCTGGGCCGGCCCGCACCACCTGCACTACACCGCGCTGCCGGACTGGGCGCAGTCGCTGGGCATGGTGATGTCGCTGATTCTGCTGGCACCGAGCTGGGGCGGCATGATCAACGGCATGATGACCCTCTCGGGCGCCTGGCATAAGTTGCGCAGCGACCCGATCCTGCGCTTCCTCGTGGTCTCGCTGGCGTTTTACGGCATGTCGACCTTCGAAGGTCCGATGATGGCGATCAAGACCGTCAACGCCCTCTCCCACTACACCGACTGGACCATCGGCCACGTTCACGCCGGCGCGCTCGGCTGGGTGGCGATGATTTCCATCGGCGCGCTGTACCACATGATCCCGAAAGTCTTCGGCAAAGAGCAGATGCACAGCGTCGGCCTGATCAACGCGCACTTCTGGCTCGCGACCATCGGCACCGTGCTGTACATCGCCTCGATGTGGGTCAACGGCATCGCCCAGGGCCTGATGTGGCGCGCAGTCAACGAGGACGGCACGCTGACCTACTCCTTCGTCGAAACCCTGGTGGCCAGCCACCCAGGCTTCATCGTGCGTCTGGTGGGTGGGGCGATCTTCCTCAGCGGCATGTTCCTGATGGCTTACAACACCTGGCGCACCGTGCGGGCCTCGCAGCCTGCTGACGTCGTTGCTGCCGCGCAGATGGCCTGAGGAGTCCGCCATGAAACACGAAACGATTGAAAAGAACGTCGGCCTGCTGATGCTGCTGATGGTGTTCGCCGTGAGCATCGGCGGCCTGACCCAGATCGTCCCGCTGTTCTTCCAGGACGTCACCAACAAACCGGTAGAGGGCATGAAGCCCTATACCGCGCTGCAACTGGAAGGCCGCGACATCTATATCCGCGAAGGCTGCGTCGGTTGCCACTCGCAGATGATCCGGCCGTTCCGCGCCGAAACCGAACGCTACGGGCACTACTCGGTGGCCGGTGAGAGCGTATGGGATCACCCGTTCCTCTGGGGTTCCAAGCGTACCGGGCCAGACCTGGCCCGGGTCGGCGCGCGTTACTCGGACGACTGGCACCGCGCGCACCTGTACAACCCGCGCAACGTGGTACCGGAGTCGAAAATGCCGGCCTACCCGTGGCTGGTGACGCAAGCGGTCGACAGCAGCCACACCGAAACCAAGCTCAAGACCATGCGCACCCTCGGCGTGCCGTACACCGACGACGACATCAGCGGCGCGGTCGCCAGCCTCAAGGGCAAGACCGAAATGGACGCCCTCGTCTCCTACCTGCAAGTGCTCGGCACTGCGATCAAGAGCAAGAGGTGAGCACAATGATCATTGAAATGAGTGCAGGGCTGATTCGCGGCCTCGGCACCGTCGTGGTGTTCGTCGCCTTCGTCGGCCTGACGATCTGGGTGTTCAACCGCAAGCGCACGCCGGAGTTCGCCGAAGCGCGCCTGCTGCCGTTCGCCGACGAGCCGCAACCCGACATTACCCAAGCACCTGAAACAAGGAGTACCCGGCCATGACCACCTTCTGGAGTACGTGGATCTGCGTACTGACCATCGGCAGCCTGATCGGCCTGACCTGGCTGCTGATCGGCACCCGCCGGGGCGAGACCAAGGGCAGCGTCGACCAGACCATGGGCCACAGCTTCGACGGCATCGAGGAGTACGACAACCCGCTGCCGCAGTGGTGGTTCATGCTGTTCGCCGGCACGCTGGTGTTTTCCGTGGGCTATCTGATCCTGTATCCGGGCCTCGGCAACTGGAAAGGTATTCTGCCCGGCTACGAGGACGGCTGGACCGGCGTGCACGAGTGGGAAAAGGAAATGAACAAGGCCGACGCCAAATTCGGGCCGATCTTCGCCAAATTCGCCGCCATGCCGGTGGAGGAAGTAGCGAAGGATCCGCAGGCGCTGAAAATGGGTGGCCGGTTGTTCGCCTCCAACTGCTCGGTGTGCCACGGCTCCGACGCCAAAGGCGCTTTCGGCTTCCCTAACCTAGCCGACAAGGACTGGCGCTGGGGCGGTGACGCCGAGACCATCAAGACCACCATCATGGGTGGGCGGATGGCGGCGATGCCGGCCTGGGGCGAAGTGCTCGGCGAAGCCGGGGTGAAGAACGTCGCGGCGTATGTGCGTCACGAACTCGCGGGCCTGCCGCTGCCTGCCGACAGCAAGGCTGACCTGCAAGCCGGACAGCAAGCGTTCAGCACCACCTGCGTAGCCTGTCATGGGGCAACCGGCCACGGCACTGAAGCCATGGGTGCGCCGAATCTGACGCACCCGGCCGGATTTATCTACGGCACCAGCCTGACACAGCTTGAGCAGACCATACGCCACGGTCGCCAGGGCCACATGCCAGCGCAGAACGAACTGCTGGGCAACGATAAAGTGCAATTGCTAGCTGCCTATGTGTACAGCCTGAGCCATGGATTGAATACAGATAAGCTGATTACTGAAGACAACAAATAGTAATCATTGCACACACCTCTGCCGCACCATTCTCGGTGCGGCAGCATCCCGCCCCTTTGCGACGCATTGTCGCACCCCGTCACACCCTCTCCTTTCGGTTCCCCGGATTCGGGTCTACGCTTGCTCGATGCGGACTGGCTTGTGCTGGTTCCAGGTCAACGCTGACTGCTGTGTTCTGCGAACCGGCTGACTGATGTGGCCGCAAACGCCGGTAGATACCGGCTGTCGTGCCATTTACCGTCCGTCACCCGAACTGAGCGTTTGAACACACCCCGTTACAAGCGACCTGATCCCCTCGCTTTTTTCGTCCGCTGCGACATTTTGTCCGAGGCCAATTTTGACCTTACGCGGCGTATGGAAAGGCCGCAGAATCAGCGTTGGAAAGCATTGACCCAGGTCATGGCGCGTTGCAATGACCCCCTGCTCTCTGCATACTTGCGGCCGATTTTAATCCTAATAAAACACCCAAACCGTGGAACCTTAGAATGAGCACAGCAATCAGTCCGACTGCTTATAACTATAAGGTAGTCCGCCAGTTCGCCATCATGACGGTGGTCTGGGGGATCCTTGGCATGGGGCTCGGTGTCTTCATCGCCTCGCAACTGGTCTGGCCGGAGTTGAACTTCGGTCTGCCGTGGACGAGCTTTGGACGCCTGCGCCCGTTGCACACAAACCTGGTGATTTTCGCCTTCGGTGGTTGTGCACTGTTTGCCACTTCCTACTATGTCGTGCAGCGAACCTGCCAGACGCGACTGATCTCCGACAGCCTTGCCGCCTTCACCTTCTGGGGCTGGCAGGCGGTCATCGTCGGCGCCATCATTACCTTGCCGCTGGGCTACACCACCACCAAGGAATACGCCGAACTGGAATGGCCGCTCGCCATTCTGCTGGCCATTGTCTGGGTCTCCTACGGGCTGGTGTTCTTCGGCACCATCACCAAGCGCAAGACCAAACACATCTACGTCGGTAACTGGTTCTACGGCGCGTTCATCGTCGTGACCGCGATGCTGCACATCGTCAACCACGCCTCCCTGCCGGTGAGTTTCTTCAAGTCCTACTCCGCCTACTCGGGCGCGACCGACGCGATGATCCAGTGGTGGTACGGCCACAACGCCGTGGGCTTCTTCCTGACCACCGGCTTCCTCGGAATGATGTACTACTTCGTGCCGAAGCAGGCCGAACGTCCGATCTACTCCTATCGCCTGTCGATCGTGCACTTCTGGGCGCTGATCACCTTGTACATCTGGGCCGGCCCGCACCACCTGCACTACACCGCATTGCCGGACTGGGCACAGTCGCTGGGCATGGCGATGTCGATCATCCTGCTGGCGCCAAGCTGGGGCGGCATGATCAACGGCATGATGACCCTCTCGGGCGCCTGGCATAAGCTGCGCACCGACCCGATCCTGCGCTTCCTCGTGGTGTCGCTGGCGTTCTACGGCATGTCGACCTTCGAAGGTCCGATGATGGCGATCAAGACCGTCAACTCGCTCTCGCACTACACCGACTGGACCATCGGCCACGTTCACGCCGGCGCGCTGGGCTGGGTGGCGATGATTTCGATCGGCGCGATCTACCACATGATCCCGAAACTGTTCGGTCGTGCGCAGATGCACAGCGTCGGCCTGATCAACGCGCACTTCTGGCTCGCGACCATCGGTACCGTGCTGTACATCGCCTCGATGTGGGTCAACGGCATCACTCAGGGTCTGATGTGGCGTGCAATCAACGATGACGGCACCCTCACCTACTCGTTCGTCGAAGCGCTGCAGGCCAGCCACCCGGGCTACATCGTCCGTGCCCTGGGCGGTGCTTTCTTCGCCAGCGGCATGTTCCTGATGGCTTACAACGTCTGGCGCACCGTGCGCGCCTCGAACGCGGCTGAAGCCGAAGCCGCCGCCCAGATCGCTGTTGTTGGAGCTCACTGATGAAGCATGAAGCTGTCGAGAAGAACATTGGCCTGCTGGCCTTCTTCATGGTCATCGCCGTCAGCATTGGCGGCCTGACCCAGATCGTTCCGCTGTTCTTCCAGGACGTCACCAACAAGCCGGTCGAAGGCATGAAGCCGCGTTCGGCACTGGAACTGGAAGGCCGCGACGTCTATATCGCCAACGGTTGTGTCGGCTGCCACTCGCAGATGATCCGTCCGTTCCGCGCTGAAACCGAACGCTACGGCCACTACTCGGTCGCCGGTGAAAGCGTCTGGGACCACCCGTTCCTGTGGGGTTCCAAACGGACCGGCCCGGATCTGGCTCGCGTGGGCGGTCGTTACTCCGATGACTGGCAGCGTGCGCACCTGTACAACCCGCGCAACGTGGTACCTGAGTCGAAAATGCCGGCTTACCCGTTCCTCGTGGAAAACAAGCTCGACGGCAAAGACACGGCCAAGAAAATGGAAGTGTTGCGCACGCTCGGCGTCCCTTACACCGACGAAGACATCGCCGGTGCAAAAGATGCCGTGAAGGGCAAAACCGAAATGGACGCGCTGGTGGCCTACCTTCAGGGCCTGGGCACCATCATCAAAAGCAAACGGTGATTCTTCATGGATATCGGGATGATTCGCGGCCTGGGCACCGTCGTCGTGATGGTGGCCTTCATCGGTTTGGCGTTGTGGGTATTCAGCCCCAAGCGCAAGTCGGAGTTTGAAGACGCAACCTTGCTGCCTTTTGCGGATGATCCCGAAGCCATCAAGCACGTCGAGCAAGCTTCTAGGAGTAACAAAGAATGACTACATTCTGGAGTCTGTACGTCACAGTCCTCAGTCTCGGTACGATCTTCGCCCTGACCTGGCTGCTGCTGTCGACCCGCAAGGGCCAGCGCAGCGAACAGACGGACGAAACGGTCGGCCACTCCTTCGACGGGATCGAGGAGTACGACAACCCACTGCCGAAATGGTGGTTCATGCTGTTCGTGGGCACCATCGTGTTCGCCCTGGGTTATCTGGTGCTGTACCCGGGCCTGGGCAACTGGAAAGGCCTGCTGCCGGGCTACAACTACCTCGATAACGACAAGCAGACCGCGTTCGCCAACGGCCAGACCGGCTGGACCGGCGTGCATGAGTGGGAAAAGGAAATGGCCCGCTCGGACGCCAAGTTCGGTCCGATCTTCGCCAAGTTCGCGGCGATGCCGATCGAGGAAGTGGCCAAGGATCCGCAAGCACTGAAGATGGGCGGCCGTCTGTTCGCCTCCAACTGTTCGGTATGCCACGGTTCCGACGCCAAGGGCGCCTATGGCTTCCCGAACCTGACCGACGCCGACTGGCGCTGGGGCGGCGAGCCGGAAACCATCAAGACCACCATCATGGGCGGTCGACACGCGGTGATGCCGGCCTGGGCCGAAGTCATTGGCGAACAAGGCGTAGCCGATGTCGCAGCCTTCGTGGTGACCCAGCTCGATGGCCGCAAACTGCCGGAAGGCACCAAGGCTGACCCGGCCAACGGCCAGAAACTGTTCGCCGCCAACTGCGTGGCCTGCCACGGTCCAGCAGGCAAAGGCACCCCGGCCATGGGCGCGCCTGACCTGACCCACCCGGCCGCGTTCATCTACGGTTCGAGCTTCGCCCAACTGCAGCAGACCATCCGTTACGGCCGTCAGGGCCAGATGCCGGCGCAGGAACAACTGCAAGGCAATGACAAGGTGCACCTGCTGGCAGCGTACGTGTACAGCCTGTCCCACGGTGAAAAAGCGCCGGAGGCCGAGGCGCAATAAGGCCAGGGCTTGATGTAATGAAGAATCCCCCGCCAGTGCTCTGGCGGGGGATTTTTTTATGGGTTACTGGCCCAGATCGACTTCACCGGCACGGTGGCCACCGGCGTACGTTTGCGCCACTGATTGTCCTCGACCAGACTCACCTCCAATTGCTTGCGATCCTTGGAAAAAGTGGCGGTCAGGTACGTCTGCTGAGAAGCTGAACCGCTGAGAAACATCGGCACGCTCCCCATATAGGTTTGGCTACCACCCTCGTCGTGGAAGTGGCCGGCGAACATCGCCGTCACCTGATACTTTTCAATCATTTCGCGAAAGCGCTTCTCTTGATCCCAACTGCCTTTCCACTCATAGGGCTTGTGCATGTTGATAATGATCGCGTAGCCCTGCGCTCGCGCTATTCGCAAATCATTTTCCAGCCAGTCCAGCGACGCCGTGATATCGAATGTGGTCGGATTCAACGCGTGAGAAATCTTCACCGCATAAGTGGGTTCATTGTTCAACTGCACCAGATGCACTTCACCCACATTCTTTGAATAAGCCAGACTACCCAGATAGTGTTTATTCACAAAGCTGCCGGTGACTTCCAGATCAAATTCATCGACTTTACCGACATGATGATCACGGTAATCAACAATACTGCCCGCTGCGCAACTTTCACTGAAACAGTCATTCACGTTGTTCTGGTAGTCGTGATTGCCCAATCCGTAGAGCACGTGATCGCCAAAGTGTTTCTTCAGCATCGAACCGATGAAAGAGCGCTGCCAGCCGTGGCCAAACGCGGTCATGTCACCGTTGATCATCAATGGCACCGCAGCCTGCCCGCCCATCTCGGTGCGGAACTGGGCAATGCTCGCGAACTGGGTTTCCACCAGCCATTTCGCGCGTTTTTCGAAATCCGCGCTCGATTCATCCTCGCCACTGTCCGACTTTTCTGTCCACGGGTATTGCGGGTCTGATGCAAATACCATGTGCTGCGGCATACCTTCATTGGCACTGGTGAGAGAAGTCAGGGACACCAGACACAGACAAGCGAAAAGCTTTTTAACTTCCTTGGTTTTCATAACACTCCATTATTTCGTTAAATTTCAAAACATAAACATGCAACTAGCACGCTGCAGAACAGCCACTAAGCTATTCGAAAAAAACAAGAAAGCAAAACCCATCAATTAACTAATTATATTTCTGGAATATTGAAATCGCCTTCGAAATTAATACTTTGAGACACATGCCTGATGGACTCGATTCGCTATGCTCTGTAGGGTCGTCCACAGCCCGTTGACCCTCATCGGAGCCACTTCAAGGATGAAGCCGCTATGTTGAATGACAGCAAAAACCCTGTCCCGGTTGATCAGAAACTCACAGACAACGATCAGACAATCGATCCATCGAACCACCCCGTGGAATCGATTGCCGTGACACTGGGTAATCCGTTGCAACCCGACTCCAGAAGCACCACAAAGCCCCACAGAAATACCGGCAGTCTCGAGAGCCTGGGCGGCGGCAGACTTCCCTGAGTATTGAAGCCACGTCTGAATCAATCCGAGCCGGCCTGCGCCTTTTGCGAGGCTGGCTCGACTATGCCAGCCACGGACCGACCCACGGACGGCTGAGTTCTGTCTTCCTTGATTGCCGCCCCCAAGGCGAAGTAGTAACGTTGCTACATCTGTATTGCGAGAGGTCAACCATGATGGCAATCACCACCATCTCCAGCCGTGAATTCAATCAGGACACCAGCAGCGCCAAAAAGGCTGCGCGTCTGGGTCCAGTGATCATCACCGACCGTGGCAAGGCCTCTCATGTCCTGTTGAGCATTGAGGAATATCAGAAACTGAGCGGCGCAAACACGAGCATTGTCGATTTGTTGGTCATGCCGGAGGCTGCCGACATCGATTTCGAAACCGAGCGCGCAGTCATCATTCATCGTCCCGTGGATCTGTCCTGATGTATTTACTCGACACCAATGTGATTTCCGAACTTCGCAAGCCGCAGGCCGATGCCAATGTGGTCAGTTGGGCCAAAGGCGTCATCGCCCCGCGCCTGTACATTTCCGCCATTACTTTGAAAGAACTGGAAACCGGAGTACTGCGAATGGAACGGCGTGATCCTGCTCAAGGAAAGCTGTTGCGCAGTTGGCTGACGCGTCACGTCATTCCGGCATTCGAAGCCCGAATCCTGCCGGTTGATGCCGCGGTGGCACTGCGTTGTGCCAGCCTGCATGTACCCGACCAGGCCAATGAAAGCGATGCATTGATCGCTGCCACGGCCCTGGTGCATGGACTCACGGTGGTCACGCGCAATGTCGGTGATTTCCGCTTGAGCGGCGTCGCCCTGATCAACCCATGGGAACATTGAATTAGCCGCCACCCCAAAACCGTCCATACTCAACAAGTCAATTGATCTGCATCAGGCTTTGCTGCATTCGCTACACCAATAATGCTTTTTCCCCAACGCGACCAAAGGTCGCACCCTTGAGTTAGAGCGACAGGCGTATCATTGCGCCACTGCGACACCCCTTTCTGACCGCGGTCGGCACGTATCGACCGAGGCATTTGTCCACTGCCGTGGGATGCAATGATGAGCAACCAGATTCCGGTACACGACGTCACACCACCGAGCAAAAACGCGAACAACAGCGTCGATCTTTACGCCTCTCGAGAAAAAATCTACACCCGTGCTTTCACCGGCCTGTTCCGCAATCTGCGGATGATCGGCGGCGCTGCGCTGTTCCTGTTGTATTTCGGTACGGTGTGGCTGAACTGGGGCGGGCATCAGGCGGTGTGGTGGAACCTGCCGGAACGCAAGTTCTTCATCTTTGGTGCGACCTTCTGGCCGCAGGACTTCATCCTGCTGTCGGGGCTGCTGATCATCGCGGCGTTCGGCCTGTTCTTCATCACCGTTTACGCTGGCCGCGTCTGGTGCGGCTATACCTGTCCGCAAAGCGTATGGACGTGGATTTTCATGTGGTGCGAGAAAGTCACCGAAGGCGACCGCAACCAGCGGATCAAGCTCGATAAAGCGCCGATGAGCGGCAACAAGTTCCTGCGCAAGCTCGCCAAGCATTCATTGTGGCTGCTGATCGGCTTCGTCACCGGCATGACCTTCGTCGGCTACTTCTCGCCAATCCGCGAACTGGTGTTCGAATTCTTCACCGGTCAGGCCGATGGCTGGTCGTATTTCTGGGTCGGTTTCTTCACCCTCGCCACCTACGGCAACGCCGGCTGGCTGCGCGAGCAGGTGTGCATCTACATGTGCCCCTACGCACGTTTCCAGAGCGTGATGTTCGACAAGGACACCCTGATCGTTTCCTATGATCCGCGTCGCGGCGAAAGCCGTGGCCCGCGCAAGAAAGGTGTCGACTACAAGGCCATGGGTCTGGGCGACTGCATCGATTGCACCATGTGTGTTCAGGTGTGCCCGACCGGTATCGACATCCGTGACGGCCTGCAGATCGAGTGCATCGGTTGCGCCGCGTGTATCGACGCCTGCGACGCGATCATGGACAAGATGGACTACCCGCGCGGCCTCATCAGCTACACCACCGAACACAACCTGTCCGGCCAGAAAACCCATAAACTGCGGCCACGCCTGATTGGCTACGCGGTGGTGCTGCTGGCGATGATCAGCCTGCTGGTGACCGCGTTCTTCATGCGCTCGCTGGTCGGTTTCGACGTCAGCAAGGACCGCGTGCTGTACCGCGAAAACGCCGAAGGCCGGATCGAAAACGTCTACAGCCTGAAGATCATGAACAAGGATCAGCGCGACCACACTTACGTGCTGGAAGCCGCCGGTCTGCCGGATCTGCGCCTGCAAGGCAAACGCGAGATCAAGGTGCCGGCCGGCGAAATCTTCAGCATGCCGGTGGAGTTGTCGAGCGCACCGGAACAATTGCCGTCGAGCACCAACGAGGTGAAATTCATCCTCAAGGATGCCGACGATGATAGCGTCCACGTTGAAGCCAAGAGCCGATTCATCGGCCCACAAACCCGTTGAGAGAACTGAACATGCCCGCAGCAAACGCCGCCAGTCCTTGGTACAAGCACCTTTGGCCATGGATCATCATCGGGATTCTGGCCTGTTCGGTGACCTTGACCCTGTCGATGGTGACCATCGCGGTGAACAACCCGGACAACCTGGTCAACGACAACTATTACGAGGCCGGCAAAGGCATCAACCGCTCGCTGGATCGCGAGCTGCTGGCGCAGGAGCTGAAGATGCGCGCCAGCGTGCATCTGGATGACCTGACCGGCGAAGTTGACCTGCGCCTGAGCGGCGACAGCCAGCCGAAAACCCTGGAACTGAACCTGATCTCGCCGACCCAGCCGGAGAAGGATCGCAAGATCGTCCTGACCCGCAGCGAAACCGAAACCGGCCGTTACATCGGTCAGTTGGGCGACAAGGTCGAAGGCCGACGTTTTGTCGAATTGCTGGGCATGCAGGACGACCACGTGTGGCGCACGTTCGAAGAGGAACAGGTCAGCCACGACAAGGATCTGCTGCTCGGTGACGAACCGCTGCAGGGCGCCGAAGACCTGGATAAATAAATAAACTGCAGAAGCCCCTCACCCTAACCCTCTCCCGGAGGGAGAGGGGACTGATTTCGGCCGCTCGCATGCCTTGTGTATGGCAGTGACGATATCCGTGGATGCACCTCTTTTCCGGCCTCCATCAATCGGCTCCCTCTCCCTCCGGGAGAGCGCTGGGGTGAGGGCAAGCGGACAACCCCAATGCAAGGGCTTACCCCCTCAACGATGCCATGACCACCCCACTCCCCTGCTACCACTGCGCTCTGCCCGTCCCGTCGGGCAGCCGCTTCACCGCCGTCGTGCTCGGGGAGTCCCGCGAGTTCTGCTGCCCCGGCTGTCAGGCCGTGGCCGAAGCCATCGTCGCCGGTGGTCTGGAAAGCTATTACCAACATCGCAGCGAAGCCTCGGCCAACCCCGAAGCACTGCCGGTGCAATTGACCGATGAACTGGCGCTGTACGACCGCGCCGACGTGCAACAACCCTTCGTCCGTCACGCGGGCGAACTCGCCGAAACCACCCTGTTGATGGAAGGCATCAGTTGCGCCGCCTGCGGCTGGCTGATCGAGAAACACCTGCGCAGCCTGCCGGCGGTGGCCGAGGCGCGGCTGAACCTGTCCAACCATCGCCTGCACGTGCAATGGGCCGACGCACAATTGCCGCTGAGCCAGATCCTCGCCGAGCTGCGCCACATCGGTTACGCCGCCCACCCCTATCAGGCCGACCGCGCCAGCGAGCAACTGGCCAGCGAAAACCGTCTCGCGTTGCGTCAGCTCGGTGTCGCCGGGCTGCTGTGGTTTCAGGCAATGATGGCGACCATGGCGACCTGGCCGGAATTCAACATCGACCTCAGCCCCGAACTGCACACGATCCTGCGTTGGGTCGCGCTGTTCCTGACCACACCGATCGTGTTCTACAGCTGCGCGCCGTTCTTCAAGGGCGCCATGCGCGATCTGCGCACCCGCCACCTGACCATGGACGTCTCGGTGTCACTGGCAATCGGCAGCGCCTACATCGCCGGGATCTGGACCTCGATCACCGGGGTCGGCGAGCTGTATTTCGATGCGGTCGGGATGTTCGCGCTGTTCCTGCTCGCCGGCCGCTATCTGGAACGCCGCGCCCGCGAGCGCACCGCCGCGGCCATCGCGCAGCTTGTGAACCTGTTGCCAGCCTCGTGCCTGCGCCTCGACGCCGACGGCCAGAGCGAACGCATCCTGCTCAGCGAATTGCGCCTGGGTGACCGGGTGCTGGTGCAACCGGGTTCGATCCTGCCGGCGGACGGCAAGATCCTCGATGGCCAGTCGAGCATCGACGAATCGCTGCTGACCGGCGAATACCTGCCGCAACCGCGCACGCTGGGCGATGCGGTCACCGCTGGCACGCTGAATGTCGAAGGCGCGCTCACCGTCGAGGTTCTGGCGCTGGGTCAGGACACACGCCTGTCGGCCATCGTCCGTCTGCTTGATCGCGCCCAGGCCGAAAAACCGCGATTGGCGGAAATCGCCGACCGCGCCGCGCAATGGTTCTTGCTGTTGTCGCTGATTGCAGCGGCGGCCATCGGCCTGTTGTGGTGGCAGCTGGATGCGTCGCGGGCATTCTGGATCGTGCTGGCGATGCTGGTGGCGACCTGCCCTTGCGCGCTGTCGCTGGCAACCCCGACGGCGTTGACCGCCGCCACTGGCACCCTGCACAAACTCGGTCTGTTGCTGACGCGCGGCCATGTGCTGGAAGGCCTGAATCAGATCGACACGGTGATCTTCGACAAGACCGGCACCCTCACCGAGGGGCGGCTGGTTTTGCGTTCGATCCGTCCACTGGGCACGCTGAACAGCGACCAGTGCCTGAGCCTTGCCGCCGCATTGGAAAATCGTTCGGAACACCCGATTGCCCGCGCCTTCGGTCGTGCGCCACTGGCGGCTGAAGAAGTGCACAGCACGCCGGGACTCGGCCTCGAAGGGCTGGTTGGCACACAGCGTTTGCGCATCGGTCAGGCAGAATTTGTCTGCGCCCTTAGCGGTTCGCCGCTGCCGGCGATGCCGGATGAACCGGGCCAGTGGCTGCTGCTCGGCGATGACTCGGCAGCGCTGGCGTGGTTCGTTCTCGACGACCGCCTGCGCGACGATGCGCCCGCCCTGCTCGCCGCGTGCAAGGCGCGTGGCTGGCGCACGCTGCTGTTGTCCGGCGACAGCTCGCCGATGGTCGCCAGCGTCGCCGCCGAACTGGGTATCGACGAGGCCCGTGGCGGTCTGCGTCCGGACGACAAACTGCAGGTGCTGCAACAGCTGCACGCTCAAGGTCGTAAAGTGTTGATGCTCGGCGATGGTGTGAACGACGTGCCGGTGCTGGCTGCTGCCGACATCAGCGTGGCCATGGGTTCGGCCACCGATCTGGCGAAAACCAGCGCCGACGCGGTGCTGCTGTCCAACCGCCTCGACGCGCTGGTGCAAGCCTTTACGTTGGCGCGCAGAACCCGTCGGGTAATCATCGAGAACCTGCTGTGGGCGGCGCTGTACAATGGCCTCATGTTGCCGTTCGCCGCCCTCGGCTGGATCACCCCGGTGTGGGCTGCGGTCGGCATGTCGATCAGTTCGTTGACCGTGGTGCTCAACGCCCTGCGCCTGACTCGCCAGCCGAGCGCGCCGGTCGCCGGCACCCGTTCAGAAACCCGCCCGTTGCCGGCCTGAGCCGCGCGGGCCTGGAGTACCGATGCCAGCTCTTTACGTGATGATCCCGGCCGCCCTGCTGATCGTGGCCATCGCCGTGTACATCTTCTTCTGGGCGGTGGACAGCGGGCAGTACGACGACCTCGATGGTCCGGCCCACAGCATCCTGTTCGATGATCAGGACCCGAACCACACCGCCGCCGTGGCCGAAGCCAAAGCCGACAAACCGCAGGACAAGGCGCCACCCCATGCTTGAGCTGGCGCCGCTGCTGGTTTCCGCGCTGATCCTCGGCCTGCTCGGTGGCGGGCATTGCCTGGGCATGTGCGGCGGCCTGATGGGCGCGCTGACCCTGGCGATCCCCAAGGAGCAGCGCAGCCGACGCTTTCGTCTGCTGCTGGCGTACAACCTCGGACGGATCCTCAGTTACGCGACCGCCGGTTTGCTGATCGGCCTTGCCGGTTGGGCGGTGGCGAACAGCCCGGCGGCGATGGTCATGCGAATTCTCGCCGGGTTGCTGCTGATCGCCATGGGCCTGTATCTGGCCGGCTGGTGGAGCGGCCTGACCCGCATCGAAAGCCTGGGTCGTGGTTTGTGGCGTTACATTCAGCCGGTGGCCAATCGCTTGCTGCCGGTGTCGACACTGCCCCGTGCGTTATTGCTCGGCGCGCTATGGGGCTGGCTGCCGTGCGGACTGGTTTACAGCACGCTGCTGTGGTCGGCGAGCCAGGGCAATGCACTCGACAGCGCGTTGCTGATGCTCGCCTTCGGGCTCGGTACCTGGCCGGTGTTGCTGGCCACCGGCCTCGCCGCCGAGCGGGTCACGGCGCTGCTGCGCAAACGCAGCGTGCGCATGGCCGGCGGTCTGCTGGTGATCCTGTTCGGCATCTGGGCCCTGCCGGGGCCGCACCAGCACTGGCTGATGGGCCACTGACCGGCGGGGCGGGCGCAGACAGCGAGGGAGCGGGCCCCCCCGCTGGCAGTGGGGCAGACCAC